>JBEKGQ010000150.1:0-20487 GCA_050012715.1 Polyangiaceae bacterium | reverse complement strand
GTCGACGCGACGTCTTCGTCGGTCGACGCGACGTCTTCATCCGTCGACGCGACGTCTTCGTCGGTCGACGCGACGTCTTCATCGTGAGCGGCAGCGGCTTCGTCGCTTCAAGACTACAGGGTAGGGGCCGGCGCGGAGTCGACCCAGAAGCGCCCGGGAGAGCGCTATGTTCTCCTTCGATGCCTGCTCCGCCCATCCTCCCCGGCTGGAACGGCGCGTCGTTCTCGCACGACGGGATCACGCGGGACGTCCTGCGGCGCGGCGCGGGCCCCGGCGTCGTCGTGATGCACGAGATCCCGGGCATCACGCCGCAGGTCGCGGCCTTCTCGGAGCGCGTCGTCGAGGCGGGGTTCACGGTGTGGATGCCCGTGCTCTTCGGTGAGGTCGGGCGCCGCATCGGCGCCGGGTACCTGCTCTCGTCCATCGCCCGCGCCTGCGTCGCCAAGGAGTTCTCCACCCTCGCGGCGCGGCAGAGCAGCCCGATCACGGACTACCTCCGCGCCCTCGCCCGGGCCCTCGCGAAGGACACCGGCGGACCCGTCGGCGCGCTCGGCATGTGCTTCACCGGCAACTTCGCGCTCGCCATGATGGTCGACGAGGCGGTCGCCGCCCCCGTCCTCAGCCAGCCCTCGCTGCCCTTCCCCATCGGCGCCGAGCGCCGACGCGGCCTTCACGTCAGCGACGACGAGCTCGTCGCGATCAAGAAGCGCGTCGCCGGCGGCTGCTCCGTCCTCGGCCTCCGCTTCACGCGCGACCCGGCGGTCCCCGCCGAGCGCTTCGCCCACCTCCGCGAGGAGCTCGGCGACGGCTTCGAGGGCATCGAGATCGACTCGTCGCCCGGCAACGCCCACGGGATCCCGCGGACGGCGCACTCCGTGCTCACCACGCATCTCGTCGACGAAGCGGGCCACCCGACGCGCGCCGCGCTGGATCGCACGCTCGCCTTCTTCCGCGAGCGGCTGGGCGAGCGGCCGTGCGAGGGATGACAGCAAGCGTCACCCCCGCCGGATGCCCGAGCTCCGCACCATCTGCTCGAGATCGATGAACCGCTGCGCGAGCGCCCTCACGAGCGCGCCCGTCCACCCGGAGAGCCCGAGCCCCTCGTTCATCGTCGCCTGGTCGAGCACCGTCACCGTCACGTCGTCGACCGCGGCGACGCTCGCCGCCCTCGGCTCGTAGAGGATGAGCGCCATCTCGCCGAACGCGTCGCCCGGCTCCATCACGCCGAGCGTCTCCTCGACGCCGTTCACCGTCCGGTACGCGCGGCAGCGCCCCGCGACGATCATGTACGCCTCGTTGCCCTTGTCGCCCTCGCGCACGATGATCTCGCCGGGCGCGAACGTCCTCCGCGGCAGGTGCAGCCCGCCGTGGAGGAACGCGCGCATCCCGTCCTGCAGCTCCTTGATGCTCGGGTAGCGGTCCGCGGGCTGGGCCTTCGTCGCGCGCTCCGCCACCGAGCGGATGCGCTTCGCGACGCCGACCTTCTCGCACTCCACGTCGATGGAGAGCACCTTCCCCGCCGCGGCGAGGTCGAGCAGCTCCTGCGTCGGCGCGCTCGCCGGCCCGTAGGGACCATGCCCGCAGAGCACCTCGAAGAGCAGCGCTCCCATGCCGAACACGTCGGACCGCTCGTCGACGTCGTCCGGGTTGCCGCGGGCTTGCTCGGGCGCCATGTAGTCCGGCGTCCCCACCGGGCCGGGCGCGTTCATCAGCGCACCCTCGCCCGACGCGGGCTGCGAGCGAACGAGCTTCGCGAGGCCCCAGTCCATCAGGTAGACCTGCCCGAAGTCGCCGACCATGATGTTCGCCGGCTTGAGGTCGCGGTGCACGACGCCGCGGTAGTGCGCGTACGCGAGCGCGTCGCACACCTTGAGGAGGATCTCTATGCCCCCCGCGATGCGGTCGACGCTGCCGACGGGGTGCTTGCGGAGCCAGCGGTCGAACGAGTCGCCCTGCACGAGCTTCATCGTGAAGTAGGGGGCTCCGTTCGGGTCGATGGCGAGCTCGTGGACGGGCACGATGTTCGGGTGCTCGAGCTGCCCGGTGATCTGGCCCTCGGCGATGAACGCGTCGCGGAAGAAGGGGTTGGTCGCGTAGCTCTTGTCGAGCCGCTTGAGCGCGACGTGACGGAGGAGGTTCAAGTCCGCCGCCGGGTGCACGTGCCCCATGCCCCCGCGCGCGAGCTCGCGGGAGAGCACGAGGTGCGGCGGCGAGGGGATCTTCTCCGCGGCGATCTCGTCCTTCGAGAGCCGGGGCGCGGCGGCGACCGGGATGTTCTCGATGACGCGCACCGGGCGCGCCTCGGGCTCGGCGAGGAACGGGTTCGTCATGGCAGCCGCTTCGTCTTCCTGAGGACGCCGTAGTCCTCGAACTCCTCGATCATCTTCTCGATCGTCTCGCGCTCGAACGGGCGCCCGAGGTGGTGCGCGGCGCGGCGCAGGATCTTCCGCTCCGGGAGGCCCACGTGCTTGTCGACCGCCGCCGCCACCAGGAGCGCGTGGAGGAACTCGTCGCGCACCTTCTCCGGGAGCTGCTCGATGCGGTCCGCCCACTCGAGCTCGTCCTCGACGAAGCGCGACTGCACCTTCGCCCGCTCGGCGGGCGGGAGCTTCTGGAGCAGGTGGGCGAGCGCGCCGACCTCCTCCGGCGTCAGCTTGCCGTCGGCGGAGAAGATGAACCACACCCCCTCGATGAGCAGATCGAGGCACTCGTGGCACTCGGTGCTCGCGTGCTCGAGCGCGTCGTGGAGCGCGCGGCGGTAGCGCATGTAGCGCCGCACGGTGTCGCCGAGCTTGCGCGTGAGCAGGTAGTTCGTCACCGCCGACGTCGCGATGCCGAGCACCGGCAGCAGGTTCCGCGCGACGCTCTCGCCGAGCACGCGGTTGCCGAGCTTCTCGCCGACCTCCTCGGTCTCCTGCGAGAGCACCTCGTGCACGAGCTTGCCGCCCGCGTCCTCGCCGTCCTCTCCCCCCTCGCCGTCGCCCCCCGCGCTGCCGGTCTTGAAGACGAGCGCGTAGAGCCGGAAGAGGTCCTCCGGGTCGTCGAGGTCGTAGGGGACCTCGAAGGTGGCGGCGAGGTCGCACGCGAGGTCGAGGTGCACCAGCGTGCGGAAGCCCATCTCGAGCCCGATCGCCGCCGCCGCGAGCGGCACGGTGACGACCGACGCCAGCCCTTCGGTCTGCGCGGTGAGCAGCGCCGCCGCCGTCGACGCCGAGCCGGCGGCGGCTCCCGACGCGGCCGCCTTGAGGCACGCGCGGCGGATGAGGGCGCGCGCCTGGTCGCTCTCGGCCTCCTCGGTGCGCTGGAGCGCCTTTCGCCCGCGACGGCGCTGGAGGTGCCAGGCGACGAGTCGGTTGAACCAGCCGGAGGGCCCCGGCGGCCGCTCCACCTCGACGGCGTCCTCGAGGGCCGCCTGCTCGATTTCCACGGTGGCCATCAGGCCATTGTCGGCGACTTTGGCGGGCGCGTCAGCCAGTTTACCAACGACTTCTCGCCGGCCAGCGCCAGGACCAAGAGGAAGAGGTCGTACGGCACCCGGTAGCGCGCCTCGGCGAAGAAGAACGCCGCGACGACGAGCATGGTGAGCACGTGCGCGATGCACACGACGAGGACGATGCTCGGCTTCCGCAGCCCCGACACGACGCCGATGAGCGCGAGCGGACAGATGAACCCGAGGAGCACGGAGTTGCACGCGTCGCGCCACCCCCTGCGCCATCCGCCCGTCACGTGCATCGCGTCGGGCCAGAGGGCGTTGTGCACGAAGAGGAGGCGCACGTTGCCGAGCCACCGCACCGCGCGCTCGCCGAAGGACATGTGCGCGACGAACTCGCGGCGCGCGCGGTCGAGCGTCACGGGGTCGCCGACGTACCCCTCGACGTGGAGCTCGTGCTTCTCGCCGAGCTCCATCTTGGGGGGCGACTCGAAGAAGTACCCGTTCGACGACCGCACCGACCCGTAGTCCGTGTCGGCCCAGAGGCGCGTCATCGCGCTGTTGTCGGAGATGAGCCCCCAGCGTCCCGACAGGGAGTGGTAGCGGATGGCGCCGAACGCGACCGCCGCGGTGAGGATGCCGCCGGCGATGAAGAGCCGCCCCACGCGCAGCCGCGGCGCGCCCGCGGGCCGGCGCCAGAGGATGAAGAGGCCGATGAGCGCGAGCGCGGCGAGGGTCAGGATGATCTGCGGCCGCACGAGGTATGCGATGGATGACGCGACGCCGAGCGAGACGGGGTTCTTGCCGCTCTCGATCTGGCGCACGAGGAGCCACGTGGCGACCGCGATGGCGCCGGCGTAGGGCTGCTCGGACGAGAAGAAGCCGGCGAAGCAGATCGCCGGGTACCACAGGGCGCTGACGAGGCCGACGAACACGGCGACGTCGAGGCGCGGCACGACGCGGAGCGCGAGGAGCAGCGCGCAAGGCGCGACGACGGCGCCCCAGATGCAGTGGAGGATGAGCATCGGGTCTTTGTGCGGCCAGCCGGCGAGCTTCATCTCGACCGCGTAGACGAGGTGCGTCCCGGGCGGGTAGAGCGTGGCGAAGATGGGGGCCGGGTCGCCGTAGCCGAACGCCGCCTGGTGGGCGCGGTTGACGTAGCCGGACATGTCCGACGTGATGTCGTCGAACGGCGACTCGACGTACGAGACCCAGAGAATGCGCACGGTGAGCGCGACGCCGAAGACCGCGATCGCGGCGAGCGTCGCGGGCGATGGCCGGCGCAGCCGCCCGCGGAGGGTCGTGAGGAGCTCGCGGGGTGTCTTCATGGCGTCGGGCAGGTGCCCCCGGGATCGAGGCGCGCGAAGACCGCGACGCCGTCGCGCAGCGTGGGGCGGCAGTACGCCTTCAGGTAGTCGGCGAACGCCGGCACGCCCATGATGGACCGGTTGCCCATGCTCTTGGGAACGTCGATGACGAGCGCCGGGCGCTCCGCCGCGAGCTCCGACAGGAAGATCGCGCTCGAGCCCGGGACGACCCGCGCCGCGTCCTCGGCCGGGGAGGCGTTCTCGAAGAAGGGCACGAAGCCCGAGAGGAACGTCGAGTAGACGTAGCGCGACGCGGGCCGGCGATCGCAGAACGTGTAGATGTCCGCGGCGAAGCCCCAGACGTAGATGCTGTCCTGCGGGCTCGAGTGCGCGCGGACGAACGTGCAGATCGCCGGCGTGCTCCGATAGGACGCGTCCTTCGCGTAGCCGTCGATCTTCGTGGCGCTCATGAACCACGTGATCGCGATGGCCGGGCCGAGGATCGCGAGCTCGAGGATCGCCCGCCGCGGCGCAGAGGCGTCGGTGGGAACGACGTAGTCCTCGACGAGCACGCCGAGGAGGAGGGCAAACCACGGCAAGGCCTGCAGGTAGTAGTGGGGAAAGTCCCGGAGCGACGCGTTCGCGGCGGCCCCCGCCACGCCGGCGCAGCCGGCCACGGTGAGCAGAAACCCGTTTCGATCGGCCGTCGACCAGAACGTCGCTCGCGTGGCTCCCGCCAGGGAGCGCGCGAGGCCGAGGACGACGAGCACGACGGCGAGGAGGAGCCACGACGCGTGGTAGACCGTCCAGCTGCGGATGGTCTCGGCCGCGCGCCCGTCGAACGGCGCGAGGTAGACCTTCGCGTTGTACGTGAAGAGGTAGTACCGCAGCGTGGAGAGCTCGCCCGCGATGGCGTACCGCGCGAGCACGAGGAGGAGCGGCGCCGCGGCTCCCGCCGAGAACGCCAGGAGCGGGACGGTGCGGCGGAGGCCGGTGCGACCCCCGGGGCGAGCGAGGGACGACGCGAGGACCCACCCCGCGAACGGGGCGAGCGTCACCGCGCCGACCTGTTTGGTCAGCGCCCCGAGCATGGCGAGCGCGCCGGCGGCGGCGACCCAGGGCAGGCTCGGACCGCGGCGGTCGGGCGCGAGGCCGACGGTGAGGCACGAGAGGCCCGCCAGGGCGAACACGTCGAGGAGCGGCTCGGCGTTGTAGGCGAGGCCGTCGTCGGGCCTCAGCTCCACGACAAGCACGGCGGCGAGCACCACGGCGGCGAGGGCGCCCGCGAGCGGTCGCCGCGCCCGCAGCGACGCCGCGAAGACGAGCGCCACGACGAGGAGCGAGCAGACCAGCGCGAGCACGCGGATGGGACCGAACCCCGCGCCGCCGATGCGCACCGCGAGCGCCGCGACCCAGTAGAGCATCGGCCCTCGGTGGCTGACCGCGTCGACGTACGGCAGCCAGTGCCCGTGGATCATGCGGCGGGCGAAGGCGGTGATGTAGCCCTCGTCGCGGAAGTTCATGGGCCAGAGGAGCGGCTCGAAGAAGGTGAGGTGCGCGCGGACGAGCACGACGACGGCGAAGCCGAGCGCCGCGACCGAAGGCAGGAGGGACCACCGCCGGCGCAGGCGCTCGACCCATCCGAGCAGCAGCGTCCGTCGTTCCGGGCGACCCATCGGCGCCGTGCTTTTAGCACGGGCCCCTTCCCCGCCGTCCCAGCGGGTCGGGCCCCACCAGGCCCAGTCATGTCGAGGATTTCGCGCCGTCGTCGGCCACGGCCCGCCTTCCGGGCTGGGTGAAGTTTTCCAGCTCTCGTTTGGGTCTCATGGTCCGGGCTCGATTTGGTGGCAGTTCTGATCCAATGTATCGCGCCGGCTGGGCCGGGGAGGCTATCGCAGTGCGCTGGAATACCGCGGTTCAAGGACTGTTGCTCATCGCCATCCCTCTCTCCGGCTACGGCGTCGGATGCGCCAACGGAGGGCCGGCCGACACGGGCGACCTCGGGAGCAGCAGCGGCAGTGGGAGCGGCAGCGGAAGCTCGGGCAGCGACGGTGGGTCGACGAGCAGCGGCCTCGGGAGCGGCTCGAACAGCGGCAGCTCGACAAGCAGCGGCAGCTCGACCAGCTCCGGCAGCTCCACCAGCAGCGGCAGCTCGACCAGCTCCGGCAGCTCGACCAGCAGCGGCAGCTCGACCAGCTCCGGCAGCTCGACCAGCAGCGGTAGCTCCACCAGCAGCGGCAGCTCGACCAGCAGCGGGTCGAGCTCCGGGAGCAGCAGCGGCAGCAGCTCCGGTAGCTCCAGCGGCAGCAGCTCCGGCAGCTCCAGCGGTGGCAGCGCGACGGACGCGATGTGCCAGAAGGAGTCCGGGCAGAAGTGCGTGGACTGCTGCCAGACGGCCTACGCGACCGGCAGCACGGACTTCTTCCAGGACATCGCCAACTGCCTCTGCATGGGCTCTGGCGCCCCTTGCGCGACGGCGTGCGCCGCCTCCGACGACTACTGCGGCACCCCCGGCGAGGTGACGTCGAACAAGTGCAACACGTGCTTCGACACCTACGTCGCCTCCGGCGCGCAGTGCGATCCCACGACGGGCAGCGTCGCGACGGCCTGCAACGCGGACCCGCAGTGCTCGGCCTACACGACTTGCAGCAACCCCTGTCAGTGAAGGTCGGCGATTGGGCGCGGGTCACCCCCTCGCGCTAGCCTGACGAGGGCGTGCCCCCGCCGCCCTCCAGCCGCGAGCCCCTCGAGGACCGCCCGCGCTCGACCATCGCGCGGCGTGTCCTCGCGTCGTTCGCCGTCACCGTGGTGGCGTTCGCGGCGACCCTCGGCTGGGGCATCGTGGCCCAGCAGCGCGCGGCCGACGACAGCCTCGAGCTCGCGCGCGGCTACGTGCCGGTGGCGATGCGCCTGGCGCAGCTCCGCGCGGCGCAGACGACCCTGTCGACGCTGGTCGACGGCATCCCCGACGAGCGAGAGCCCGGCTCGACGCGAGCGCTCCTCGAGACGCTGGTCGGCGCGCGCCGCACGATGTTCGTCGAGACCCGCGGCGCGATGACCCAGACGCTGCGCGACGTCGGCAGCGAGTCGACCCGCGCGCTCGCGCGGCAGCTCTCGGCGGAGCTCGACGCGGTGGAGCAGCTCCTCGAGGCGGACCCGACGCTCTTCGAGCGGCTCTACGCGGCCATCGCCAGCGGCGACCGGGACGGCATCAACCGCGTGCTCGTGTCGCTCGGCGCGCTGGAGCACGACGCGGACAAGCGCCTGCGGCTGCTGGCGGGCCGCGTGTCCGGGTCCATCGACGCGCTGTCGAACGCGGCGCGCGAGCGGGAGCTGCGGTCGATCTGGGCGCTCGCGGTGCTGGCGGCGCTGACCCTCGCGGTGGGCATCGTCGTGTCGCTCCACGTGCGGCGCCTCCTCGCGCCGCTGGCACGGCTGACGGAGCGCGCGCGGTCGGTCGCGCGGGGCGATCTCGAAGCGAGGCCGGTCGTGCCGAGCGACGACGAGATCGGGCAGCTCGAGGGGGCCTTCGAGAAGATGGTGTCGGGCCTGTCGCGCGCGCAGGCACTGGCGCTGTCGAACGAGCGCCTCGCGGCCATCGGCAAGATGGCGGCGCACGTGACGCACGAGATCCGCAACCCGCTGTCCGCGATGGGGCTGAACGTCGAGCTGCTGGAGGAGGAGATCGGCAAGGGCGAGGGGAACGGCGCCGGCCCGACGGCGAACGACGCCGAGGTGAAGAACCTGCTCGCCGCCATCCAGCGCGAGGTGCAGCGCCTCGAGCACCTGAGCGAGGAGTACCTGCGCGTGGCGCGCCTGCCGGAGCCGCGGATGGAGGCCGACGACGTGGCGGCGGCGGTGCGGGAGATCGTGACCTTCGCGCGTCCCGAGATCGAGCAGGCGCGGTGCACGGTGACGGTCCACGTCGAGCCGGATCTCCGCCCCGCGCTCTTCGACGAGGCGCAGCTCCGGCAGGCGCTGCTCAACCTGCTGCGGAACGCGCGCGAGGCGATGCCCGACGGCGGCCCCATCGACGTGCGCGTCGAGGCGGCCGGCATGAGCGTGGTCATCGACGTGGACGACCGCGGGGGCGGCATCCCGGAGCCCATCCGGGCCCGCGTGTTCGACCCGTTCTTCTCGACCAAGGGCGAGGGGACGGGGCTCGGCCTGGCGATCACGAGGCACATCGTCGAGGCGCACGGGGGCAACGTGACCTGCGAGCGGCGTGACGGCGGCGGGACGCGCTTTCGCATCGCCCTGCCCATCGCGCCGGCGCGGAGCACGCGCCTGCCCGCGAGGGCCGAAGCGGTCAGATGATGAAGGCAAGAACCAGGGCTGGGTGACGGCCGAGTACCAGATGCACCCGCGCGCGAACCCGCGCCGGCAGGACCGCGACGGCCGGGGCAAAGCGCCGAGCGGTCGCACGCAGGAGATCCAGCGGCTCGTCGGGCGCGCGCTCCGCGCCGCGGTGAACATGGACAAGCTCGGGACGCGCACGGTGTCGATCGACTGCGACGTGCTCGAGGCCGACGGCGGGACGCGCACGGCGTCGATCACCGGGGGCTTCGTGGCGCTGGCGCTGGCGCTGGCGAAGGTCAAGGCGCGCGCGCTGCGCGAGCCGGTCGCGGCGATCAGCGTCGGCATGGTGGAGAAGCTCGGGCACGCGCTCGACCTCTGCTACGTGGAGGACTCGCGCGCGCGGGTGGACCTCAACGTGGTGGCCACGGCGACCGGGAAGATCGTCGAGGTGCAGGGCACCGCCGAGGGTGAGCCCATCGAGCGACGCGAGCTCGACGCGATGGTCGACCTCGCGCTCGCGGGCATTCATCGCCTGGGGCAGCTGCAGCGCGAGGCGCTCGAGCGCGCGGGGGTGGACCTCGCGGCGCTGACGACGACGGACGGCAAGTAGCCACGAGGGGGGAAGGCGATGAGCCGTTCGTACATCGACACGCTGGTCGTCGGGACGACCAACCGGGGCAAGCTCGAGGAGCTGCGAACGCTGCTGGCGGGGTTGCCGGTCGAGGTGCGCGCGGTGTCGGAGCTCCTGAAGGAGCCGCTGAACGTCGTGGAGGACGGCGCGACCTTCGCCGAGAACGCGGTGAAGAAGGCGAAGGCGGTCGCGCACGCGACGATGATGCTGACCCTGGCCGACGACTCGGGGCTCGAGGTGGACGCGCTCGACGGGCGACCCGGCGTGCGCAGCGCGCGCTTCGCGCACCCCCGCGCGACGGACGCCGAGAACAACGCCGCCCTGCTCGCCGCGCTCGACGCCGTCGGCGACCCTCCGGAGAAGGAGGGGTTCCGCGCGCGCTTCCGCTGCGTGCTCGCGCTGATCGACCCGTTCACGGGCGGCGGGGAGCCGCGCATCGTCGAGGGCGCCTGCGAGGGGACCATCACGCGGACGCCGCGGGGCGCGGGCGGCTTCGGCTACGACCCGCTGTTCGTCCTCGAGAAGACGGAGACGACGATGGCGGAGCTCGGCGAGGCGGAGAAGAACCGCGTGAGCCACCGCGGAAAGGCGTTCGCCGCCCTGCGTCCGGTGCTCGAGCGCGTGCTGGCCGAACGCGCCGAGCAAGCCGCGCGCGTCGGCTGAGTCACTTGCCGAAGAGATCGAAGTGGGCGCCGCAGCCGAGGACGAACGCGGCGTAGGTGGCCTGCTCGTTGGTCGGGATCTGGCCGTGGTTCACGTATTCGGGCGTGCCGGTCAGGCCGTCCCCCTGGTTCGGGGCGAAGCCGATGCTGCCGCTGGTGTCGGTCAGCGTGCCGCCGGAGACGGTCAGCAGCGGGGACAGCGTGAAGTGGTTCGCGAGGCGGATGTCGGCGCCGAGGCCGAGGCGCAGGAACTCGAACCCCGTCGCGCTCCACGTGCCGGTGTCGTTCGACACCTGGAACTTGCGGAAGCCGAACGACAGCTCGCTGGCGAAGGAGACGTTGTTCACGTCGCCGGCGAGGAGGCGCATCCCGATCCCCACGAACGACGTGCCCGCCTGCGTCGACGTCCCCTCGAAGCGATGCCCGGCGCCGACGAGGCCGAGCTCCACCGCGAGGTACGGGATGTACCGCCGCTCGATGCGCGCGCCCACGTCGAGCTCGAGGGCGAGGCCGTTGCCGACGAAGTTGCCGGTCGTCTCGGTGTACGAGCTCGGGTCGACGTACATGCCGCCGCCGTAGGCCAGGATCCCGAGGCGGGCGCCGGCCCAGAGCGCGTACCGGGGCGCGTGGACGTACTCGGGGACCCGCGACATCGGCACGGAGCCCGGCGGCGGGGCGACGTACACGTACTGCACCGGCGGCGGCGGAGCCTGCGTGTAGACGATGCCCCCGGGAGCCGAACCCGGCGGAGGCGGCGCGGGAGGGGGCGGCGGCGGGGGAGGCGGCGGTGGGCTCTCGGAGGGAAGCGGCGGGAGCGGCGGAGGCTCGCCCTGGGCCGATGCGCGGCCGGCCGTCGCCAATCCGAGCGCGAGGACTAAGCTCAGTGGAAGAAGGAAGCGCACGCCCTCATGATAGGCGACGGTCGGGATTCGCGCATGGCCAAGCCCAAGGCGTACATGCAGATGGGTCGGTACGGCGGGGTGGGAATCGACCTCGTCCTTGCCATCCTCCTGCTCGGCGCGCTCGGCCACTGGCTCGACGGCCGCTACTTCGGGGGCCACGACTACGCGATGCTCACCGGCGGATTCCTCGGCGTCGCGGTGGGCGTCCGGAGCCTGGTGCGGGCGGCCAGGCGCATGCAGAAGGACATCGAGGCGGAGGAGGCCCGGGACCCGGAAGGCAGCCGCTGGACGGTGGACGAGACTTGGGTACATCCCCAGGAACCGTCCGACGAGAAGCCGCCGAGCGACCATGACAAGCCGAGCTGAAACGCGCGTCCTCGACGCCCGCATGCGGCGTTGCCTCGCGGGCGTCGCCATCGCGGGCGGCGTGCTCTCGGTCTGTGCGCTCGCGGCGGTCGACGCGCGGAGCGCCTACTCGGTCGCGGCCGGGGGTGCCATCGCGACGGTGAACCTCTGGGTGCTCGCGCGCATCGTCCACGCGCTCCTGCCGCGGAGCGCGGAGGGCGCCCGCGCCCAGAGCCGCGCCGGGTGGGCGCTCGTCGCCGCCCTGAAGATGGTCGGCCTGGTGGGTGTCGTCTGGCTGCTCATGCGTCACGGGATCGTGGCGCCCCTCTCGATGATGGTCGGCATCGGGGCCCTGCCGATCGGCATTGCCATCGGCTCGCTCGTGAGCGATAGAAACGCGCCGGACGACGTCCCGAGCGCCTGACCCTATAGAGACCGCGAATGCCCGAGCACACGACCTTCTTCAGCTACCTCATCGCGCGCTTCCCCGCCCTCGGGCACAACCTGCACGTGTTCGGGAAGTCGCTGTTCGGCCAGCCGGTGACCACGCACGGCCTCGAGCCGCTCGTGGCGAGCCTCTTCATCATGCTGCTGCTGGTCTTCCTGGCCTACGCGGTACGCGGGCAGCTCGTCGACTACGACAAGTCGGTGATCCCCGAGACCAAGCTGACGACGCGGACCTTCTTCGAGATCTTCGTCGGCTACTGGTACGGCATCATGAAGGACATGATGGGCCCCCGCCGCGCGAAGCGGTATTTCCCGCTCATCGGCTCGCTGGCGTGCTTCATCTTCTTCTCGAACGCGCTCGGCCTCATCCCCGGCTTCTCACCGCCCACGTCGAACTGGAACGTCACGATGGGCTGCGCCCTCGTGGTGTTCGTGATGTTCAACTACTACGGCTTCCGGGCGAACGGGTTCGGGCACATCGCCCACCTCTTCGGGCCCTACATCGGCTGGTGGGCGATCCCCATCAACGTGCTCCTCTTCGTCGTCGAGCTCGTGTCGACGCTCATTCGCCCGCTCACCCTCAGCGTCCGTCTCATGCTGAACATGGCGGTCGACCACCTGCTCATCACCCTCACGCTGGGGATGATCGCGCTCTTCTTGCCGATCCCGGTGATGGTCCTCGGAACGCTGGTCGTGATCATCCAGGTGATGGTGTTCTGCCTCCTCTCGGCGATCTACATCTCCCTGGCCACCGAGCACGAGGATCACGAGCACGAGGCGGGCGGCGCGGCCGACGCGGCGCACGCCCACTGAACGGGGCCCGCGCCGCCTTCGACGCCGCCGGAGCGCGTAAATCTTTCGCAGTCCCGGCCCTCCCCGAAAGGGCGAGGGAGCCCTAGCCACGACCCTGAAAAGAGACTAAACGACGGTCCCCTAAAGGAGCCACTGACGATGTCGACCCCGAAGAAGCTCGCTCTCGCGGCGTTCTCGTTCGCCGTAACCTTCCTCGTGCCGATCCTCGCCTTCGCGCAAGAGGACAAGGCCGGGGCGAACGCGTTCGACGTCAAGGCGTGGGCGGCGGCTGGCGCGGGGATCGCGATCGGCCTCGGCGCCCTCGGCGGAGCCCTCGGTCAGGGCCGCGCCGCCGCGGCCGCGCTCGAAGGCATCTCGCGCAACCCCGGCGCCTCGGGCCGGATCTTCACGCCGATGATCATCGGCCTGGCGCTCATCGAGTCGCTCGTCCTCCTGGCGTTCCTCATCGCCTTCTTCCTCCAGGGCTTCGCGACCAAGTAGTCAGCGGCGGGCGGCGGAGCGGTTGCGGAAGTCTCGCACCACGTGGCCCACCCAGACGAGGGCGGCGACGACGAGGAGCACGGTGCCGAGCTGGTCGTGCTTCTCGTCGTGTAGCAGGAACACGCCGCTGACGATGAGCGCGGCGGTGGTGACGCCCGCGAAGAGCCGCCGCCCGAGCCGGTCGGCGGCGCCGGGCAGGCCAGGATCCTCGGTGCGCACCGCCAGGCGCCCCAGGCGCAGGTCCTCGAGGACCTCGCGCGCCTGCATGGGCATGTCGTAGCCGGCGCGCGAGAGCTGCTCCACCCCGCGCCAAAGCTCGTTGCCGAGCCGCACCGGCGAGTAGCGCTTGCGCATGATCTCGAGGAAGTACGGCGCCGTCTCGCCGAACACGTCGAGGTCAGGGTCGATCTGCTTTCCGATGCCCTCGACGGTCATCAGCGCCTTGCCGACCAGCATGAAGTCGGTGGGGATCTCGAGGCCGTACTTGATGGCCCCCTGGACGAGATCGCGGATCATCCCCGACAGCTCGATCTCCTTGAGGGGCTTGCCGAGGTACTTCTCGGCGAGCATGCCCACCTCCGCGCGGTACTCGCGCATGTCGATCTTCTTCGTGGGCTTGCCGATCGCATAGAGGGCGTCGGCCACGCCCACCATGTCCTTGCGCACCGCCGCGACCATGAGGTCCACCGTGCGGTCGCGGAGCTCCGGCGAGAGCCGCCCCACCATGCCGACGTCGATCATCCCCGCGATGGGGGCGTCGTTCGGGCCCATGATGATGACGTTGCCGGGGTGCGGGTCGGCGTGGAAAAAGCCATCCTCGAAGATCATCTTCACGATGATCCCGGTGGCGAGCTTGGCGATCGACTTGCCGCTGGCCCCCTCGGCGACGGCGCGATCGAGCTTCTTGCCGTCGAAGAACTCGAGGGTGAGGACGTGCTTGCTCGACGCCTGTTTGTAGACCTTCGGGAACCGCACGCGCTCGCGCCCCGCGAAGTTCTCGGCGAAGCGCTGCGCGTTGTCGGCCTCGGTGGTGAAGTTGAGCTCCGTCGTGATCGAGCGGTCGAACTGCTGCACCAGCCCGACCGGGGAGTAGATGCGCGAGTCGGGGATGGCGCGCTCGATGGCCGCCGCCATCATGTGGAGCAGCTCGAGGTCGCGCATCACGGTGGGGACGACGCCCGGCCGCTGCACCTTCACCACGACCTGCTGCTCCCCTTCCTCGGTCGCGAGGACGGCCCGGTGCACCTGCCCGATGCTCGCGGTGGCGAGCGGCTTCTCCTCGAACTTCACGAAGACGTCGCCGAGCGGCGCGCCGAGGCTCGCCTCGACCACCTCCTTGATCTGCTCGAAGGGGACGCCCGGCACGTCGTCCTGGAGCTTCTTCAGCTCCGTGATGAGCTCCGGCGGCAGGACGTCCTGCCGCGTGCTCGCGATCTGCCCGAGCTTGATGAAGCTCGGCCCCAGGTCCTGGAGCACGAGGCGCACGCGCTCGTGGATGGAGACCCGCTTCTTCTCGTCCTCGCCCTTCGCGACCTCCTCGGCCGGGATCTCCGGAACGTCGCGCGAGTCCGGCGCGGGCGCCTCGCTCGGGCTCTTGTCCTTCTTCCGCGTGCGTCCGAAGCCGGCGCGCGCGACGACCTCGCCGAACCCGTGCCGCACGAGCACGCTGGAGATCTCGCGCAAGCGCGCCAGATCGCGCACCGCGCTGAGGACCGACACCATCGGACTCTAGTGTCTCATGCGGGCGCTCGCCGCGTCACTGACCCGTGGCGTCGCTCGCCGCATCGCTCGAAGAGCCGGCCTCGATCGCCTGAGCCTCCGAGGCCGCGTCCGGACCACCGGAGGACGACGAAGAGGAGCCGGCGTCGGGCAAGGCGCCCGTGCCACTGTTGCACGCGTTCTGGCACTCCCACGTGAAGCCCCCTCCGGTCTGCAGCGGCTCGCAGGTGCAGAGGTCGTAGGCCATCTCGCCGCCGGAGCACTCGGGCGCGTAGGCGCACTGCTGGCCGCTCTGGGCCTGGGTGCACTTCCCGATCGAGGCCTGACTCTCGGTCGCGGGGCACGCGGGGAGAGGCGCGGCGGCGTCGCCGCACGAAGGCGTTTCGCCCGACACGAAGGGCTTGCCCGCCCCGTCGAGGCACTGGAACGTCCCCAGCGTGCAGGTGCAGTAGATGGTGACGGTGGCGATGGCGCACGGAAACGTGGGGCTGCACACCGCCCCCTCGGTGTTGCAGGAGGATCCGACCGTCTCGTCGATCGTCGCCGGGCAATCCGTCGCCGCCTCCGGGACCGTCGTCGCCGCGGAGCTGGAGCTGCAGCCGGTGGAGCTGCCCGCGGCCGCCGCGACGCCCACGGCGAGCCCGCAGAGCACTCCCACGACCGAACGAGACACGTCGAAAGTCATCCCATGCACCTCGGGCAAGCAACCCCCATATCCCCTCCCTGGTGAGACGGTCAAACTCGAACTGTCCAATCGTGCTTCAGCGCACTCTCACGGCGGTGCCCGGGTCGATCCCCTGGGGCACCGGGTAAGCCGCCACCCACCCCGCCGGCAAGTGCGGTCCGGTGAAGTCGAAGAGCCAGCGCGCGTCGAGCGGCGCCAGGTTGACGCACCCGTGGCTCTTCACGTGCCCGAAGTCCCGGTGCCAGTAAGTGCCGTGCAGGGCGACCGCGTGGTCGAAGAACTGAACGTACGGTACGTCCTCGAGCGAGAAGTGCGCGTCGAGGTCGTCGCGCTCCACGTTGTCCATGTCCGAGGCGAGGATCTTCACCCAGATGCGGTGGACGCCCGGCGGAGTCGCGGCTTCGGTCCCGACCGGACCGCGCCCCGTCGACACGAGCGTGGTGAAGAGGGGCCGCGTCCCCTCGTAGGCGATCAGCGTCTGCGTCGCGAGCTCGACGTCGATCCACCGCTCGCCGGGCCGCGACACCTCGGGCGGGGGCGGAGCCACGTGCGGCCTCGCGAGATCGCGCCCGAGCATCCACTCGGCCTCACCCACCCGCACGTAGGGTCCGCTCTCGCCCGAGACGTGGACGACCTGGAAGCGGGCGCGCGCGTCCTTCGGTTTGCTCTTCGGCGCCGGTTCGGGCCAGACGCTCGCGCGCTCCGGCAGGACCCACGCGAGGTCCAGCGGCCCGTCGCCTCCGTCGAGGTGCTCGCCGTGAAAGAGCGAGGGACGGGCGGCCCCTAGATCGCGCGTCGCGATCCAGAGCCCCTTGCTCGTGAGCGCCCATCGCTCCCCGCCGGCGGAGCGTTGCTCGACGACCGCCACTCCCCAGCCGCCCTCGAGCTCGCGATCGGGGGCGCCCTCCTCCGCGGACTCGACGTCGCGGTAGGCGCTGGCGCCCTGGTGCGCGACGAAGAAGTACTCGCGGAGCAGGCCATCGGCCTGGGGCAGGCGCTCGGGCGCTGCCGGCTCGCCCGGCAGGAGCGCGGCGTCGTCGGAGCAGGTCCACGCGAGCGGCCCGACGAGCCACCACGCGCCGGTGCAGCCAGCGCCGTGCCTCGCGCCGAAGATGGGCAGCGTCGCGCCCGGCGCCGTCACGCCCCGCCGGCCGCTCCCACGGTTCGGGCCCGCGTAGAGCACCATGTCGCCGGCGTGCCCGCTCCGCCCCGGCTTCGGCGCCACCGAGCGCGCCCAGCCGGCGAGCGGGATCTCCCCCTCTCCGACCCAGGGGGGAAGCGGCGTGTCCGCGTGAACGACGGCGGCGGCGACGACGATGCCGGCTCCGGCCAGGAACCCTACGCTGGCGCGGCGCAAGGTCACGGCGTCACGGCAGGACGTCACGGCTGGGGAATGCGCAGCTTGAAGGTGGCCCCGCGCGTGGAGCTCTGCACGGTGATGGTGCCGCCGTGCTCCTCGGCGATCTTCTTGACGATCGCGAGCCCGAGGCCGGTGCCGCCCTTCTTGCCGCTCGTGACGAACGACTGAAAGAGGCGGTGCTCGATCTCCTTCGGGATGCCGGGGCCGGTGTCGGAGAAGCTCACGACCAGCGCGCCGTCTTCCTTGTCGCGCGTGACCTTGATGACGAACTTGCCGCCCTTGGTCCCCATCGCCTCGACCGCGTTGCGGGCCAGGTTGTGGACGACGCGGAGGATCTTCCCCTCGTCGAAGCGCGCGGTCCCGCGCTCCTGCACGTCGATGACGAGCTCGACCCCGCGCCGGTTGAGGTCCGCCTCGAGCTGGTCGCGCACGTCCTCGAAGAACTTCTGCACGTAGACCTTGCGCACCAGCACGCTCTTCTCACCCCGCGCGAACTCGAGCACCTCGCGCTGCATGGCCCCGATGAGATCGAACTGCCGGAGGACGAGCTCGGCGTAGCGCTGCCGCTGTGCGCCGTCGTTCGAGTTCTGCATCAGCTGGACGTAGCCGCTGATCACCGTCAGGGGCGTCTTGAGGTCGTGGATGACGCTCGAGAGGAGGCGCCCGATCGTCGTCAGGCGCTCCTCGCTCTCACGCGCCTCGCGCGAGAGCTGCAGCCGGATGGCGGTCGACGCGTTGGCGGTGATGAGCTCGAAGAGCTCGCGGTCCTCCTCGGTGAAGGGGCGGTTGCCGCGCTTGTTGTAGATGGCGATGGCGCCCATCGGCGCCTCTTGCTCGCCCTCGAGGGGCACCGCGAGCGCCGTCTTCGCCGTCGCGCCGCCGACGCGCTCGTCGAAGGCCGCGTCGCGCCGCGGGTCGTTCTGGGCGTCGCTCGTGACGAGGACCTCGTTGTTCCGGATGGCCCAGCCGATGAGCCCCGCGTCGTCGGGGTACGGGATGCGCTTCATCCGCTTCGCGCGCTCGTCGATGAAGAAGAGCGCGCCGGTGCGCTGCTCCGGATCACGCAGGGCGACGGCGCCCATCTTGGCCTCGCACGCGCGCATCGCCTCGCCGAGCACGGCGAGCGAGAGCTCGTCGAGCGACTGCCCGCGCGCCATCGCGTGCTCGAGGTCGAAGAGCAGCTTGAGGTCGCGGACGCGGTGCTCGAGCTGCTCCTTCGTGTCGAGGAGCTGGATGTTCTTCTGCGTGACCGACATGAAGAGGCGCGAGTTGTCGATGCTCACCGCGGCCTGGGTGGCCAGCGCGGCGAGGATGTCCGCGTCGTCGTCGGTGAACTCCCCGCGGTGCTTGTTGAGCACCTGCACGACGCCGATCGTCTTGCCGAGGTGGTTCTTCATCGGCGCGGCGAGGATCGAGCGCGTCCGGTAGCCGGAGAGCATGTCCCACTCGGGGCTGAAGCGCGTGTCCTTGTAGGCGTCGCGGACGTGGAGCGGCTTGCCCGTCCGCGCGACGTGACCGGCGATGCCGTGCCCGATCTTGAGCCGGATGGAGCGCACGTCGGGGCCCTGCGCGATTCGCGAGACGAGCTCGTCGTTCGCCTCGTCGAGGAGGTACAGGGTCGCGCGGTCGGCCTCGAGCGCCTCGGTGATCTTGTCGAGGATGAGCTCGAGCAGCTGATCGAGGTCCAGCGTGGTGCCCAGCGCCGTTCCGACCTCCCGCAGCGCCTTGCTGACCCGCATCTCGCGCGCGAGGTTCGCCTCGGCCACCGCGAGGCGGGCGTCGAGCGAACGCGCGGGATCAGACCGGGATGCCACGGTCCCATCCTAACAGCGGGTGAGTCGCCTCCGTCAGAGGCAAACGCGCCGCCGGCAGGCGTCGTGCAAGCTCGCACGACCGCGAGAGCCTCCAGGGCGCGCGCGCTACCGCTTCGTCGCGGCGATGACGACGTGCGGGTAGGGCAGCACGTCCGGAACTCGCACCATGCGCACCTTGAAGCCGAGCTCGGTGAGCATGTCGCCCCACTCGCGGTGGTGCCGATAAGCGAGCGGTTCCCGCGGACCGACCATCAGGCGGTCGAGCGCCTCGGTGAAGAGAAGGCCGAAACGAGGCTCGGTGGTGATGTCCTTGAGCAGGAGCATCCCTCCGGGGACGAGGAGCGACCGCAGCCGCTCGAGGACGCGACGCTGATCGTCCGTGGGCAGATGATGCATCACGTCGAGGACGTAGGCGGCGTCGAAGGGCCCCTCGAGCGGCGCGTCACGGACGTCCCCCACGACGAAGGCGTGCTCGCGCAGCCCGAGCTTCCCGGCGACGTCGCGGGCGATGTCGATGCGGCGAGCGCTGGGATCGACGCCGACGATGCGGCGCCGCGGCTGCGTCTGGCCGAAGTAGGCGGCGAAGAGGCCGAAGCCGCAGCCGACGTCGAGGATGCGCCCCTCGTCGGTGAGGAGGAGATCCATGACGCTGAGGATCTTCGGCCGCAGGATCGAGAAACGCACGAGCGAGTACGCGCGCTCGAGCGCCGGCAATGCCCGGACGATCCGCGCAATTGCGTCGCGGCCGTACACCTCGGGGGCCTCGATCGGGGGGGCGGGGGCGAAACGAGCGCGAAGGAGCTCGAGCGCGCGCCGGGGCCGCGAGGCAGGAGGCTCGGAGGCGCGGGCGATTCGCATCCCGGGCACAGGTAGGCTGTTGCCGGGCGGGCCGTCAAGCGCACGGGCCTGGCGTGACGGCGAGGGCCCCGCGTGATACGTCGAGGCCTCCTTGCGCCCGTAGCTCAGCTGGATAGAGCGATGGCCTTCGAAGCCATTGGTCGGCGGTTCGAATCCGTCCGGGCGCGCTGCCTCGCCGAAGGCGAGGCGATCGCCCGGACGTTTCTAGGCTTCTCCGCTCACGCCGAGGCGTGAGCGGGTTCGGCACGAATCCGTCCGGGCGCGCTGCCTCGCCAGACGTGGGCGATTCCGCAGGGAATCCCGGGAATTCGCGCTCCCCCGACCGGGGTTGTATGGTTCAGGGGCCCGGATGTGCCGCTTGCTCGGGATCGCGACCAGCGAACCCACCAACTTCAAGATCGTCCTTCGCGAAGCGCCGCGGTCACTGGCCGCCCTGTCTCGTGAGCATCGCGACGGGTGGGGGGTCGCGGTCTTCGACGAGCAAGCCGGCGGCTGGCAACTCGAGAAGGGCATCGCGTGCGCGGGCGAGGACGAGCGCTTCCATCAGCTGGCGGTCGGCAGCCGCGGCGAGGTCCTCGTCTCTCACGTGCGGAGAAAGACGGTGGGGGAGACGTCCCTCGCGAACACCCATCCGTTCGAGCGCGAGCGCTGGGTGTTCGCGCACAACGGGACGATCGAGGACCTCGCCTGGCTCCGCGCCCAGACCTCTCGCGAGCGCCTCGCCGAGCTCCGCGG
>JBEKGQ010000149.1:0-11432 GCA_050012715.1 Polyangiaceae bacterium | reverse complement strand
TGCAGAACCTCGTGCACATGTGCACGACCCGCGCAGGCACCATGCTGACCTGCCCGGACTACGGCATCGCCGACGTGACCGAGATGATCCACTCGTTCCCGGATGCCATCACCATCATGGCGCAGTCGCTCCGTCACACGATCCAGACGTACGAGCCCCGCCTGCAGAACGTTCAGGTGCTCCACCTCCCGAACGAGACGATGGACCTCACGCTCCGGTTCGAGGTGCGTGCCAGGGTCCTCCTCGAGGGGAGCAAGACGGCGGTGAAGTTCGAAACTGCCCTCGACACCTCACGAAGGCTTACTATCCGCTGACTCGTTCGAGGGTCAGCGCGCATGTTCAACAAGTACTTCCAAGACGAGCTCGCGTATCTGCGTGAGCTGGGTCGCGAGTTCTCGCAAGCGTATCCGACGCTGGCGCCGATGCTCGCCGATCGCGGCGTCGATCCCGACGTCGAGCGCCTGCTCGAGGGCGTCGCGTTCCTCACCGGGCGCATCCGGCAGAAGCTCGACGACGAGATCCCGGAGTTCCTGCAGTCGCTCGGGGCGCTGCTCTTTCCGCATCTGATGCGGGCCCTCCCCGCCGCGTCGATCCTCGAGATCACGCCGGTCGCCAACGCGCTCCGCGAGTCCCACCTCGTGAAGGCGGGGACGGAGTTCGCGAGCGTGCCGGTCGACGGGCAGCCGTGCACGTTCCGGTCGTCGACCGACTGCCTGCTGTCGCCGGTGGCGATCGAGGACGTGCGGCTCGAGATGCTGCCGGGAGCTCGCCAGCAGCTCTCGATCACGTTGCGCAGTATCAGCGGCTCACCGCTCGTCAACGTGCTCCCGCCGACGCTGCGGTTCCACTTCTGCGGGGAGCCGCACATCGCGTTCGCGCTCCTCTTCGCGGTGAACCGTCAGCTCGCCGACGTGACCCTGTCGCCGGTGGCGGGCGCGAAGGGAGCCGGGGGCAAGGAGCTGTCGCTCGGCACCAAGGTGCTCCGCTGGGTCGGCTTCGAGGAGGACGAGGGGTTGCTGCCGCTGGGGCGCCACGTCTTTCCCGGGTTCCGCCTGCTCGAGGAGTACTACGTGATGCCGTCGAAGTTCGCCTTCGTCGACATCAGTGACGTGCGGCGCGTCGCGGAGCTCGACAAGGAGGCGACGAAGGTCACCCTCGCGTTCCGGTTCGATCGCGCGTTCCCGCCGACGACGCGCGTCAACCAGCAGAACGTGAAGCTCCACTGCGTGCCGATCGTGAACGTCTACGAGTCGACGTCGGAGCCGATCCGGCTCGTCCCGTCCCGCGAGCGGTTCGTCGTGCGTCCGGCGGGGCTGCCGCCGTCGCACGGCGAGGTCTACGCCATCACCCACGTGCAGGCGATCCTCCGCGGGTCGACCAACCGGGTGAGCATCCCGGCGTTCTACGAGTTCTCGCACGCGAGCGCCTCGGAGCACGGCTTCTACGCGACGTACCTCACGCCCAGCGTGACCGGCGACGGCGCCGACATGCTCATCTCGTTCGGGTCCCCGGAGGGGTCCGGCAAGATGATCGACGCGGAGACGATCTCGATCGACTTGCTCGGCACGAACCGGAGCGTGGCCGCGGCGCTGCGCCCGGGCGACGTGAGCGTCCACACCGCCAGCTCGCCCGCGTTCGTCACCTTCTCGAACATCACCGCCATGACGCCCCACGTCCCCCCGCCGCTCGGCCGCGAGCTGCAGTGGCGCGCGGTGGCGCACGCCGCGATCGGCCTGCGCGCGCTCACCGAGCCCGAGGTCCTCCGGGCCGTCATCGACGTCTACAACCTGCATGCGATGGTCGACCGGCAAGCCGCTCGCGCGAACGAGCTCCGCGTGGGCGGCATCAAGGACGTGCGGGTCCGCCCCGAGGAGCGCCTCTACCGTGGAGCCGCGGTTCGTGGCGTCGCCATCGACGTCGACCTCGACGAAGACGGTTTCGCCGGGGACGGCGATCTGTTCCTCTTCTCGGCGGTGCTCGACCGGATGTTCGGCGAGCACATGTCGATCAACTCCTTTGCGCACACGACCTTCCGAACCCTACGCTCCAAGCTCGAGCTCCGATGGCCACCCCGCAGCGGCAACTTGATGCTCTTGTAGCGCGCATCGAGCGCGAGGGCAGCGGCTTCGGCTTCTTCCAGGCCGTGCAGCTGCTGCATCGCTTGATCCCGGACACGACTCCCGTCGGTGAGCTCGGCCCGCCGTCGAAGGAGCCGGTGCGCTTCCAGCACGACCCGAGCCTCCAGTTTCACGCGGGCGACATCGAGAGCGTCCAGATCAAGCAGAAGAGCGGCGTCATCCGCGCGGTGATGACGACGACGTTCCTCGGCCTGACGGGGACGGTCTCGCCGCTCGCCACCGTCCTCGGCGAAGAGGTGCTCCGAGCGGAGGCGGTCGACGAGCAGTCGCTCCGCGCGTTCTACGACCTCTTCCATCACCGGATCGTCAGCCTCTTCTACCGAACGTGGAAGAAGTACCGCTTCACCATCGGGTTCCTCCCCGACGCGAGCGACCCCTTCACGCGGCGGATGCTGTCCTTCGTGGGCGTCGACATCGCGGGCGCCGTGCCAAAGCGAGGCCTCGAGCCGCTCCAGGTGATGGCGCTGGCTCCCATCGTGGCGAGTCGCACCCGGCCTGCGCGCACGCTGCAGATCGTCCTCGAGCGGGTCCTGCCCGGAACCAAGATCGGCATCGAGCCGTTCGTCCCCCGCCGCGTGCAGATCCGGGATGACGATCGATGCCTCGTCTCGACGCAGAACAACGTCCTCGGCGTGAACTTCACCATCGGTCGCACGGTGGCGGATCGGTCGGGCCGCTTCCGGGTGCTCGTCGGACCGGTGGACTACGCGAAGTTCGAGGACCTGATGCCCGGAGGCCGCCAGCACTCGAAGCTGCGTGACGTCATCTTCCAGTTCGCTCCTGCCCATCTGGAGCCCGAGCTCGAGCTGATCCTGGGCACCGAGCAAGCCCCGAGGTTCCAGCTGGGGGCCGAGCGCGGAGGACGCCTGGGGGTGACGACGCACCTGCCGATGAAGGAGAACAAGGCGATGCGCGCCCGGGTCGTGCTCAGCGAGTCGATGACCGAGGCCGTGCCGCACCTCTTCTCGGAGGACAAGCCCCCGGCCGAGGCGGTCGCGGTGCTGGGGTGAGCCTCGTCCCCGCCGATCACGTCGTGATCGGCGTCGATCCCGCCCTCTAGTAGACCTCGAGCGTCTCCACGACGCGGCGTAGCTCCGCGTCCATGGGGGCGAGGCTCATGTCGTGGTGGACGATCTGGAGAAGCACGATGCGCTTGTCGCTGCGGAGGATGTACTCGTTGGCGTAGTTGAGGAGGGGACCCTTGGCCGCCGCCACCGGTCGCTGCACGAGGTAGCCGCGGCCCTGGGTGTTCGCGGTGGCCATGGGGATGCGCTGCCCGAGGAGGTTCGCCCCGGACTTCTTCGCCTGCTCCTCGTAGCGACCCTCCACCTCCCGCCACACGTCGAGCGGCGACTCGCCAGGGAGCTCGTAGACCGCCACCATGTACTCGTTGGGCGACACGTACTCGATCCAGCGGTGCTCGGCCTGCACGCTGCCCGCTCGGATGACCCAGTCGCGGGGCCGCGAGATCTTCACGACCCCACCGAGAACACTGACGCCCTGGTACTCGGGCAGGGGCGGCGTCTCGCTCTGGTCGAGCGGCGGGTAGTGCTCCTCGAGGGCCTTGGCGGCCTGGGCCGGGTTGAGCGTGTCGTACTGGTAGAAGACCTTGTTCTCGAAGGCGACCTTCTCGGGAGCGCCGCCGCACGCGGGCAGCGTCGCCGCCGCCGCCACGACCGCCGCCACCAGACCGACACGGAAGGACCCACCCTGCGCGAGCATGGGAGGCATCCTAGACGGGACTCCGGCGGTTGGCCAAGCAAGCGGAAAACTCGCACACGGGGGCCTCTCCACGTTAGTTTGGCGGAACTCCGCGATGAGAACGATCGCTCCCCTCGCCCCTTCCCGCCTGCTCCTCGGCGCCGTGGCCCTGTTCGCGCTCGCCGCCACCGCCTGCGGCGAGTCGCCCCCTCCCAACGCGTACATGACGACGCCGAGCGGCGGGGGCAGCTACGCCCGCGGCTCGCTGTCGCTCGGCGAAGCCCGGCTGCGACCCGAGGTGTGCAGCGGGATGGCGGAGAACAAGCCCGACTGGACCCGCCTCGACGAGAACGCCCTCGTCCAGTTCCTCCAGCGGCAGGGGCTCCAGACCACGGTCATCCGGGCCCGGGCGGACCTCGTCTACGTCGACGTGACCAACGCGGGCGGCGACCGCCCCGTGCGCCTGCGCGTCGCCGTGCTGAACGATGCTCCTGCCGCCGGGGCCGACCTCCACAAAGCCATCCTGGAGCACGGCAGCGGCTCCTGGGGCGTCCACCGGTCCAACCTGGCGGTCCTCGGCCCGATCGGCGACGTCGACCAGATCCTCGCCTTTGCCGGCAAGAGCAAGCTGGCTTGCTGGGGCGTCCTGACCGTCGCGGGGCTCGACGACGACTTCGTCGTCCCCGGCGGGTACATGGAATTCTAGAAGCCCCGAGCGTGAGCGGGGGACGGGGATCGCGGGCCCAGAAAAGACGACGGCGCCGGGCACCCTCTCGGGATGCGCCGGCGCCCTCGCCAACTCGAACGAAGGAGCAACTACTCCTTGTCGAGCTTGCCCACGAGGCTGAGCGTGAAGAACGCGCCCATGTACTTGAAGTGCGGGCGCACCTTCATGTCGACCTTGTACCAGCCGGCGTTGCCCGGCACGTCCTCGACCATGATGGCCGCCTTGCGGAGCGGCCGCTTGCCGCGGACTGCCGCGCTGACCCCGTCCTGATCCGCCACGTACTGGCTGATCCAGGTGTTGAGCTCGCGCTCGAGATCGCCGCGCTCCTTCCACGACCCGATCTGCTCTCTCTGCAGCACCTTGATGTAGTGGGCGATGCGGCAGACGACGAACATGTACGGGAGCTGCGTGCCGAGGCGGTAGTTGAGCTCGGCGTCCTTGCCTTCGGCCGACTGACCGAACGTCTTCGGCTTCTGGCAGCTGTTGGCGGAGAAGAAGCACGCGTTGTCCGCGTCCTTGCGGAACGTCAGCGCGATGAAGCCCTCCTCGGAGAGCTCGAACTCGCGACGCTCACTGATCTGCACCTCGGTCGGGCACTTGGTCTGGATCTCGCCCATCGCCTCGTACTGGTGCAGCGGGAGATCTTCGACCGAGCCACCGGCCTGCGGGCCGATGATGTTTGGACACCACCGGAACTTGGCGAAACTGTCGGCGATGCGCGAGGCCATCGCGTAGGCGGCGTTGCCCCAGCAGTAGCGCTCGTGGCGGCCGATGACGTCCTCCTCGTAGCTGAAGGTCTTCGCCGGCTGGGTCTTGTTGCCGTAGGGCAGACGCAGCAGGAACCGCGGCATGCAAAGGCCGACGTACCGCGAGTCCTCGGACGTGCGGAACGACTGCCACTTCGTGTACTGCGGCCCCTCGAAGATCGCGTGGAGGTCGCGCAAGTTCGGGAGCTTCAAGTAGTCCTTGTCGCCGAAGAACTGGGGGCCGCCGGCGCCGAAGAAGGGCGCGTGCGCCATCGCGGCGACCGCCGCGCAGTTCTGGAGGAGCTGGATGTCCTGCGGGCCCGGGCCGAACTCGTAGTTCGAGAACATGCAGCCGTAGGGCTTCCCGCCGAACGTTCCGTACTCCGCCGTGTACGCGATCTTGTAGAGACCGCTCTTCGTGATCTCCGGCGCGTCCTCGAAGTCGGCCATGAGATCGGCCTTCGAGACGTTGAGGAGCTCGACCTTGATGTTCTCGCGGAAGTCGGTGTGGTCGACCGCGAACTTGAGGCCGCGCCACGCCGACTCGAGCTTCTGGAAGTCCGGGTGGTGCAGCACGACGTCGACCTGGCGCGAGATCTTCTCGTCGATCTCCGAGATGAGCGCGTCGGCGAAGGCCTTGTCGACCTTCTCGTTCTGGTGCTTGGGTGAGAGGAGCTCCTTGAGGAGCGCCTTGATGCCCGTCCGCGTGACGTCGTACCCGTCGTCGGTCGGGGTGAGCTTCGTCTCGCTCAGGATGTCGTCGAGGAGCGATCCCTCGGTCGTGGTTGCGGCGGCTGCGCCGCCCGCGGTCTGCGCTTCGTCACTCATGACTCATCCCTCTCCCTTTGCAATTCCCAGCTCGTTGACCAGCTTCTCGCGCGCCTTGTCGTCGGCGAGAAGGCCGGAGATCTTCTTCTTGAACGCCGGGATGTTCCCGAGCGGCCCCTTGAGCGCGGTGATCGCCTGGCGAAGCTCGAGGAGCTTCTTCAGCTCCGGCACCTGCTCGGCGATCGAGTCGGGACCGAAGTCGCTCAGCTTCTTGAACTTCAGGTTGACCGCCAGCTCGGACCCCTTCTCCCCGGAGAGCATGTCGGGCACCTGCATCGACACGTTCAGGTTCTGCTCGGCGAGGACCTGCTGGAAGTTGTCCTTGTCGACGTTGATGGGCTTGCGCTCCTCGAGCGGGCGCGGATCCGCCCGGCCTGTGTAGTCGCCCATGAAGAGCATCTTCAGCGGGAGCTCGACCTCTTCCTGTGCGTTGCCCGTGGCGGGCTTGTACGTGATGTTCACGCGCTCCTGGGGAGCGACTGACCCTTCCTTAGCCATGACATTTCCTCGCTATTGGTTCGGCCCTCGCCGTTTTTCATGAAGTCGACAACTTTATCGCGGACGCCGGATCCAACCGACACAGTTTGTCGAAAAGATACTGTTCCCTCGCCACGAGGTCCGGCGACCCCCCTCTGGCGCGTGAGACCTCTCGTGACGCCACGAGGAGGTAAGTGTAGAGCGTCGCACACGTCGCTGGTTCCCAAGTCTCGAGGCCGTGGCGTTCGACGTCCGCCACCAGGTGCTCGAGCATGCCGCGGGCGAGATCGTGCTTCGCCGCGTCGAGCGCCATCTTGCCCACCGCGAGGCGCGCACGAAAGCGGAGCCGCGCATCGGCGGCCCGGTCGGCCAGCGCGATGGCCGAGGCGAGGCCGTCCGCCACCTTGCCGCCGCTGACCATCGCCTGAGCTTCGGCGAAGCGTGCGGCGATCTCCTCGTCCTCCTTACTGGCCACGGCGGCCGCGGCCGAGCCCCCTCCGCCCGCTCCCCATTTCTTGGCTTCCTCGTCGAGCCAGGTCTGGGTGGCGGCGTCCGCGAAGGGCGTTCCGTCGTCGAACATCAGTGATGCGATGCCCGGCATGCGCGCCACGAAGTACGTGACCTCCCGACCGACGACCTCGCGGGCAGCGGCGAAGGACGGGCCCAGATTGTCCATCGCGAGCGCCACGTAGCGGTGAACGTCGAACCAGAAGAGGTAGCGCGGGACCATCTCCTCGGCGGTGCTGAGAAGCTCCTGCCACCTCCCGCCATCGCGTATCTCGGCGAGCTGCGCGCCTTCGCCCGGCGCGGGGACATACGTGCGGCCATCGCTGGCGGGCGGGGCTTCTTCGATGATGGCCCACGCGCCCCAGCGTTGCAGCTTGTAGGCCCATGCCCGCGCGGGGTCGGTGGCGCGGAGGACGGCCGCGCTCTCGACGAAGATGCCGGCGCTCGCCCGTACCGCGGGGTCGACCTCGTCGACGGTCGTTGGTGCCCTGGGGCCCGATGGGGCCTGCGCCTGCGCCGGCGCCGCGGCGCCGTCGGTGGCGCCGGCTTCGACCGGCTCCTCCACGCGCGGCGGCTCCGGGATGGCGAGGGTCTTGTCGCGGAGCAGCGAGCGAAGCTGGCCGGGACCCGAGTACGCGTCGCCGAGCTTCTCCGCGAGGAGCCCGTCGAGATCCTTCAGCACCTCGTCCGCCGCGCGGATCGCGTCCCCGTCGGCGAAGGTCACCGTCGTCGGCAGGAGGTGCTGATGCACCATGTCCGCCATCCACGCGAACGCGTTGACGCGCGCACGCGCGCGACGCGCCTCGGGGTACATCGTGTCCCAGTAGGCGCGCGCGATCTGCTCGAAGAGGATCAACGACTCGGCGAAGCCGGCCCACCCCTGCGTCTTCGTCTTGGCGACGCTCATCCACGAGATGACGCGGAAGTCCTTCCCCTTCTGCGCGACGATCTGCATGCCGAGATCCTGGATCTTGGTCCAGGAGGGATCGAGGTTGTCGACCGACGAGAGCTTGTCGATCTCGGCCTTGATCGTCTCGAAGTCGCCGTCGTAGCTGACGTCCGCGCCCGCTGGGTTGGCGCCCGCGATCGGGGCCACGAGCGGGGCGACCCTCTGCGCTACCTCCTCCCGGTACGTAGACACGGGCGAAACAGTAAACGAAGCGGGGCCCTATACGGAAGGCATGCCGGTCACCCGAACGCGTTACTTCCCGGGGGGGCTGGCCACCTGTCTAGCCCCCCTTGCCCGTCTGACGCACCCGGACGGTCGGATGGTCGGACGGTCAGACCGTCAGACGGTCGAGGAAGTCCCGGACGAGGGCGTTCGGCGACTGGAGCACCTCGGCGACGTGAGGGGGTAGCTTGCCGAGGAAGCGCCCGACGTCCACGCTCGTGGGTCCCACGAGATCGCAGAGGTACTCACTGTTGGGGTCGGGCAGCCAGAGCTCGCCCAGACTGCCCGACGGGGTGTCTCCCAACTGCACGAGTGCGCAGCCAACGTTGCCGTCGAAGCACCAGAAGCACGTCCGCACCTCGGCCGGAGTCCGGGCCAGACGGCGCACCGTGTCGAGCCAGAACGCGGCCGCCGCCACGCCCCCCGGACCCAGAGGCAGCCGGAGCCCGAGCTTGGTCGCCGGCTGCTCCTCGCCCCGGAAAGGGGCCACCGCTTCGAGGATGGTGTGCACCGACCGCGGGACGGACATCGCCTGCTCGCCCCCGTAGACGACGTTCCACGCTTGCGAGAGCGGCGTGGCCGCCGCCCACGCCTCGTACTCCTGGGCGCTGCGGTCGGCGTCCACGAGGCGCGGCATGGGAACGTGCCGCATCGCCGCCTGCATGTCGGCGATGCCGGTGACGTTGTCGGCCTCGAGGAGCAGCGTCGCCGCGGCGTCGAAGAAGTCGCCGAGCGCGATGGGGAGCATGTGCGGCCAGGGGACGCTGGCCCGAGGCAGTGCGGTCGAGTAGACGACGAGCGGGAAGCGCCGGCCCACTGCGTCGATCGACGGCTTGATGACGCCCACGAGCGCTTCCTTCGAGCCGGTCGAGCGGGGAGGGCGAAAGACGAAGGCGTACGTCTGGCCCACGGCGTAGGCGCTCGGCCAGTAGTTGTTTCGCCGGGCTTCCGCCATGCCCAGGCCTTGCTCGACCCACTGCTCGAGCGCCTCGCCCGCGGGCCCACCGGACCCGACGCGCAAGAAGTCCCCCATGCGGGGCGTCTTACCGAAGACGGCGACGTTGAGCGGAGAAGGGTGGGAACCCGTCGTCGACCACATTCCGCATCCTCAACGGACGCCTGCGGCGACGATGCGCGGGCACTTGTAGTTCCGGAACACGCGTTCGTGCTTGAGCAGGTACGTCGAGAACGCGCTCTCGTCCTGCGGGGGGCGAATGTCCATCTTGACCCAGGCCTTCTGCGACTTGAGCGTCCAGGTCACGACGATGGTCGGGTTGCCGCCGGGCTTGCCGCCCTCGGTGCCGGGCTCGATGGAGCTGGCGGCGTCGATGAGGTGGAAGAGACCGAAGTCGCCGGGACGGTCGATCTCCTCGTCGAGCGCCGCGAAACCGCGCACGCTCACGCTGGCTCCGCGCGATTTCGGCTCTTTGGCCGGCCACTGGGCGTGGATCCACTCACGCGGGGTGTTCTTGTACGTCTTCGACACGCCGTCGACGGCGAAGGTCACCTCGGACACGCTCTCGCTGACGGTGTGGAGGTTCATGTCGAACTCGACGAGCGGAGCATCGGACGGGGTGGAACCGAACGTATCATCGGTGATGACCGCTCCGCGCTCGTAGCACTTGAGGAAGTCGGGCGTGTAGTGAATCGAGTGCTGGAAGTTTGCCACGGGCGTGAAGGACTCGCCGTCCCGCTCGAGCGACCCCTGCAGGTACGAAGCGTAGAAGGCCCAGAGCAGCCCCTTCTCGGGCTTGAAGAACGTCGCGAAGTCCGCGAGCGTCGCGTCCTGCGGCGAGTCGGCGAATGGGTACTTGCCTTCCAGCTTCTCGTGCCACTTCGACCACACGTCGAGCTCCCACTTGCCGCCGGCCGAGCCGGCGACGTCGCTGAGCACGCCCGCGAAGCTGAGGCGGATGGGGTTCATCAGCAGCGGCGACAGCATCGGACGCGTGAACCCGCTCTGCGACGACGAGAGCTGCTCGCTCGTGGCGCGGAACGCGTCGCCGAAGAGCGTCACCACCTTCTTGGGATCGGCGGGGACCTTGGAGTCCTTCATGTCCGCCAGCTCGCCGACGATCTTGGCGACCGTGTCGTTGACGTAATGCGAGAGCGCGGTGGGCGGGGGCTTGTCGCCCTCTTTCACTTCCGGCGGGACGCCGAACGTCACCATCGGGGCGAACGCGTCCTCCACCGGCGAGATCCAGCGCTTCGGGGGAGGCGCCCCGCCGTCGGTGCCGAGGATGGTCTGCACGGTCTGGTTCTGCTTGCCCTTCTCGACTGCCTTGTCGAGGAGCGCCTGGCCGGTCTGGTTGGCCAGCGTCTGCGGGGCGACCTCGAGGCGCGTGTTGTCGGCGAGCGTCGTGAGCAGCTTCGAGTACGGCCAGGGCGTCTCGCTCAGCGCCTGCAGCTCGTCGAGCGCCTCGGCGTTGCTCTCGGGCTGGCGGACGTCGAGGTCCTTGAGGAAATCTCCCCAGGCGTTGCGGTAGGCGGAGAAGTAGTGGTCCCGAAGGTCCTGCAGCGTCCGCAGGATGCGCTCGAGGCTCACGACCTCGGTCTCACCGAGCACCCAGCCTTCGTTCGCGAGGCTCTGCGCGCGATCCTTGTCGAGGCGGTCGCGGACGTACTCCTCCCAGCCGGCGCGCGTGAACGCTCCGCTGACGACGACCTCCGGCTTGGATTTCGACGTGATGTAGGTCGCGAACGCCGAGCCGATGAAGATGCTCGAGCGCGTGATGGGGGAGATGTTCTCGTTCGGCTCGCGGACGAGCGCGTTGAAGTCGCGCTCCGCCTCCGACGTCTGCTTGAGGATCGAGCGGACCCGGGTGACCAGATCCATGTTCGCGTTCCACGGCGGGATCTTGCCGGCCTTGACCAGCTCGACGTAGCGCCGGACGTGCGGCTTGAGCGCGGCCTTGTCGGACTCCGACGTCGAGGCGAGCGCGCGCGCCCAAGCCTCGGTCAGCGCGCGGGGCTCACCCTTGTCCTCCGGGGCATCCGGGTCGATCTCGATCTTCGACGGCTCGGTCATCTCCAGGTAGGCCTTCAGTCGGCCGAAGTAGAGACCGTACTGCTCGCCGTTGAGGTGCGAGGCGCCCGAGAGCGAAAGCATCGACAGCTCGTGCTCGAGCTGGGCGCGG
>JBEKGQ010000148.1:0-11477 GCA_050012715.1 Polyangiaceae bacterium | reverse complement strand
CCCTCAAGCGGTACCGGTTCGCCTACGTGGCGAGCTTCACCCAGTCGTACCTCCAGGTCATCGACCTCGACGACGACGCCTCTCCCCAGACGTGGGAGCACGTCGTCTTCACGCTGGGCAAGCCGACTCCGCCGAAGGGCCAATGACGATGTCACGATTGAGGCTCCTCCTCGTTCTCTTCGTGTTGATGGTGACGTCCGCGGCGGCCGCCGTGGTCGTCGCGAGCTGTTCGCAGACGCCGACCAACGTCCCCGTGCGCACCTTCGAGCTCGCGCAGAAGGTCGACGTCGTCTGCATGCAGGTCTTCGACGAGAGCGGCGAGCCACTGGCCGCCCCCATCCCCGTGACGGAGGACAACTGCTCGCCGGTTCCGCTCAACTGCTCCAACGCCGCCTGCTCGGGCGTCGTCGACGGCGGCGCGCTGGCGAACCATCTCTACGCGGCGGTCACGCAGGTCGCGCGCGGGGAGCTCGCGGTCGTCGATCTGACCGCGGGGGTCGTCGTCGACGAGGACCGGTCGACGCCGGGCATCAACTTCATCCCGGTGGGCGCCATCCCGACCGACGTGGCCATCGCGCCGGATGCGCAGATGACCTACGTGTCGAGTCGCGATCCCAACAAGCCGGCCATCTACGCGATGCCGAGCAATCGCCTCCTCGGCGACTCGATGAATGCGCCACCCGGCGGGTACGGCGCCGCGGGGGCGCCGTCGCCGCTCACGCTCACCGACCTCTACGCGTGCGCCCTCCCGCAGCCGCCCCTGGCGCTCACGATCGCGTCGCTGCCGTCCGGAAAGTACGTGCTGCTGGCGATGCTCGGCGAGTTCGGCGGCGAGTCGGCGAAGATCGCCGCCCTCGATCCGACGCCGCTCATCAACGGGGTGGACGGCAACGACGGCGGAGTGGCCGCCGGATCGCTCACGCCTTGCTCGGTGCTGGGGGCGATCGCGCTGGGGACCCCCGCGCCGTCCACGTCGTGGTCGCCGGGGCCGGTGTGGCCGGACGGCGTTCCCTACGTCGACGGCGGCGTCGTCCTGGCCGACGCCGAGCCGTCGCCGGGGCCTTCCTGCTCCGCATCCCCCGCCGCTGACGCGGGAGGCCCGACGCCCCTCGCGGTGGGCGCGCTCGGTCAGCCCGAGCCGAACGCGATGGTCATGCGGACCGACGTCCCGTTGCTCTACGTGTCGGACTCGGCGCTGCCGCTGATCCACGTCATCGACGTCAGCGATCCGACGGCCCCGAAGGAGCAGTTGCCGCTGCTGGCGACGAGCGTGAACCAGCCCACGCGGCTCGTGGCGGTGGGGGCGCTCGCCATCAGCCCGCCGACGCACGACTACAAGCGATACCTCTACGCGGTCGACTCGGCCCAGGGCAGCGTCATGGTGTTCGACGTGACCGACCCGGTCTCCTCGCCGCGCACGCCGCTCGAGCGCCCCCACCCCGAGCTCAACCCGTTCTCGGCTCCGGATCGCCTCCAGTTCTCCGCCCCGGCGGCGACGCTGGCCTTCGTGCAGCACGACTGGCCGCTGCCCGCGCAGGTCTACCAGGGGTCTGCTCCGGTCCAGCAGTACACGGGCCTCCTCTGCGACCCGAACCCGTACGCCCATCCCAACGCGACGACCTTCCTCGATCGCGGCGCGTACTACCGCGCCGATCAGGACAGCGTCATCCAGGTGAACACGAGCGGGTACTACGGATCGGTCGAGAACTTCCCCTACCGGCTCCGCGGCATCTTCGGGTTCGTCACGCTGACCAACGGGGTCATCGTCGTGCTCGACGTGGACGACTGGGACTCGCCGTGCCGCCGCCCGGATCCGATGAGCAACAACCCCAACCTGGCGGATCCCTTCGACAAGGGGATACCGTACTCGGGGGCGACCGACGGGCTCGGGATGACCGGCTTGCTCGACGTCCCGGAGCCCGACGCCGGCAGTCCGACGGACCTCGACCCGTACCACGCACCGATCACGTACACCGAGGCCATCACCGAGAGCGCCGCCACGACGCTGGAGGCATTCTTCCCTGTCTCGGCGCCCCACCGCATCCGGTCGAACTTCCTCCTCCGCAACGACCCGACGTCGGGCCTGCACATCCCGAACGAGCTCGGCGCGGCGCTCCTCTTCGACGTCAACGGCTCGCTCGTCGCCACGAACGTCACGGGCGGGTCGTCGGCTTCGCTCATGCTCCCGACGCCGCTGCCACCGAACTTCTACGATCCGACCTACCTGCAGAACCCCACCGAGCCGGATCCCGCCGGTCGACTCGCGGTGAGCGCGTCGCTGCAGCCGCTCCTCAGCTCCACCGCCCAGACTCAGAACTCGCAACAGCAGCCGACGAGCTGGAACGTGCTCATGCCCGGCACGAACCAGACGAGCCCGCCCGGAGTGCGCGTCTCGTTCGACGACCCGACGGCGCAGCAGGATCAGGACTGGCAGGTCACCTACGAGGGCGCTCTCCCGTCGGTGGCCAACATCGCGCTCGAGATGTACTCGGACGACGGCTCGTACGAGACGCTCACGATGTCGACGGGCGTCCAGGGGGCCGACGGCGGCGCACCGGCGACGAGCGCCGCGACGAGCCCGGGCCTGTGCGGCCGCGGCATCGAGGACTGGAGCATCGGGCAGGCCCGGGCGACCCAGATCCTCTCCGCGCTCACGGCGGCGGGTCTGCCCGCGCCCGGGCAGGGGGCCAACGGCAGCCCGACGCTCAAGCAGTGGACCTCGGACTACGTCGAGATCGTCGACGACCTGCTCCCCCCGGGCGACCCGTACTGGGCGACGCCGAGCGGGCCGGATCAGGACTGCTGGGACGGGTCGCTCGCGGATCCGGACGGCACGGCGTACCCGAGCCCGCAAGCCAGCGCCCGCTACGACTACTGCGCGGAACAGTACGGCTGGGACGGCGAGGATGCGGCTCCCGAAGGCAACCAGACCATCGCCGACACTTACCTCCTCCGCGACTTCCCCATCCTCGAGGCGTACGACGATCACCTCGTCCTCGGTCGCTTCGGATGGGTACCGACGGACCCCAGCAACAATCCGGTCGGCGAGCAGACGAACAACCGGGTCGTCGTCGGTCCGGACCCGAGCAACGCTCCTTTCACCCGGCTCGCCCGGTGTTGCTTCCACCACCAGGCGACCTTCAAGGTCCGCACGGGCGGCGAGTGGCTCACGGTCGGCTCGGCCACGGGGCTCCTGCATCACGTGCAGGCCGATCCCGCGACGAACCGGTGCGTCCTCAGCTGCAACCCGACGTACGCGCTCGAGAACGCGCGCACGTTCGACATTCCCTGGTCGACCCCGGCGTCCGCCGGGTCGAGCGCCGCGGGCTGCCTGCCTCCGCCCGGGCTGCCGCCGGGGCTCGACCGCAACAGCGTCCTCGCCATGCGAAACCCGATGTTCTCGTTCGTCATGTGGCAGGGCTGCACGCCGCTCGTCGGCAACGACCACACCGAGACGGCGCGGGACAACGTGTGGAAATTCTCGATGCGCGGTGGCTTCCAGCCGGTCACGGTGTCGATCTCGCAGAACACGTCGACGGCGGTGCTCCCGCAGTCGATGCGGTTCATCGACTCGCTCGGTCAGCTCGCGGTGGTCGACGGCGCCAGCCAGGGGCTCGTGCTCATCGATCTGAACACGCTCCAGTTCGCGCACAGTCCGTACTACTGATATCCGGGGGGGCCGATGTCGAGAGCCTCGCAGACGCCGGTGATGCGGCAGTACCTGTCGGCGAAGGCGGCGCACCCGGATGCGCTCCTGCTCTTTCGCATGGGGGACTTCTACGAGCTCTTCTTCGACGACGCGGTGGTCGCGGCGAAGGCCCTCGATCTGACCCTGACCGCCCGCAACAAGGGCTCGGACGACGAGATCCCGATGGCGGGCGTCCCGCACCACGCCGCCAGCGCCTACGTGCAGCGGCTCCTCGAGCAGGGGTTCAAGGTCGCCATCTGCGAGCAGATGGCCGATCCGTCGAAGGTGAAGGGGCTCGTCCCCCGCGAGGTGGTGCGCGTCGTCACGCCGGGGATCGCGTACGACGACGCGGGGATCGAGGCCAAGCAGAACCACTACCTGTGCGCGGCGGAGCACGACGCCGTCGGCGCACCGGGCGCCTGGGGCGTCTCGGCGCTGGATCTGTCGACCGGGGAGCTCCTCGCGTGCGAGGCGCCCGACGCAGCGACCGCGCTCTCCGAGCTCGTGCGGCTCGATCCGCGCGAGGTGCTCCTCGGGCCGGGCGGAGGCGCGCTCGCGGGTGAGCTGTCGCAGGCGCGGCCGCGCATCGTCGTCCGCGCGGTCGCCGACGCGACGACCCTGGAGGAGGCGGACGCCGTGCTCGACGCCCAGCTCGGCGCCGGGGAGGCGAGGGCGTCGTGCCCCTCGCCGCTCGCGCGACGGGCCGCGGCCCGCTGCGTGGCGGTCGCGCGGGCATGCGAGGCCGGCCGGCCGTTGCCGGTCGCGCGGCTGTCCTTCTACGAGCTGGGGGACACGCTCGTCCTCGACGAGTCCACGCAGGCGCACCTCGAGCTCGTCCGGGCCGTCGACGGCGGAGCCCACGGGTCGCTCCTCGCGCAGATCGACGTCACCCGGACCGCGCCCGGCGCGCGCCTGATGCGCCGGCGGCTCCTCGCGCCGCGCACCACCGTGGCCGACATCCGCCGCTTGCACGACGCGGTCGAGCTCTTCGTCTCGCACCCGGGCACGCGCGCCGAGCTCCGGCGCCACCTCGACGAGGTGGGGGACGTCGAGCGGCTTGCGATCAAGCTCGCCCTCGACCGCGCCCTGCCGCGGGACCTCGTGGCGCTGCGCCGCTCCCTCGCCGTCCTCCCGGCGGCCGCCGACACCCTCGCCGGCTGCCCGGATCCGGCCGCGCGCGAAGCCCTCGGCGTCGCCGGGCGCGACCCATGGATCGACCCGTGCGCGGACCTCTACGAGCTCCTCGCGAAGGCCGTCTCCGACGAGCCCCCGGCGCGCGCCAGCGACGGCGGCGTCATCCGCGACGGGTTCGACCCGGAGCTCGACGAGGCGCGCGAGCTGATGCGCGGCGGCCAGCGCCTCATCGTCGACCTCGAGGCGCGCCTCCGCGAGTCGTCCGCCATCCCGAGCCTCAAGCTCCGCTACACCCGCGTCTTCGGCTGGTACATCGAGGTGACCCGCTCGCACCTCACCAAGGCGCCCGCCGAGTGGCGCCGCAAGCAGACCATCGCCACCGGCGAGCGGTTCACCTGCGATCCGCTCGACGCGCTCGCCGACAAGCTCGCCCACGCCGAGGAGCGGGCCGCGGCGCGCGAGGGGGAGCTCTTCGGGCGCCTCGTCCGCGACCTCGCGGCCCACGCCGAGCGCCTGCGCACGGTCGCCGCGCGCCTCGCCACGTGGGACGTCGCCGCCGCCCTGGGCGAGGTGGCGCACCGCGACGACTGGGCTCGCCCCGACATCGACGACTCGCTGGAGCTCGTCCTCGAGGACGCGCGCCACCCGGTGGTCGAGAAGCTCGCCGCGGCGGGCCACTTCGTGCCGAACGACGTGTCGCTCGGCGCCGGGGAGGGGAGGCCGCGGCTCTGGCTCGTCACCGGGCCGAACATGGCCGGCAAATCGACGCTCATGCGCCAGACCGCCCTCGCGGTCATCCTCGCCCAGATGGGGTCGTTCGTGCCCGCGCGCCGGGCCCACCTCGGGGTCGTCGACCGCGTTCTGACGCGGGTCGGGGCGAGCGACAACCTCTCGCGCGGCGAGAGCACCTTCATGGTCGAGATGAAGGAGACCGCGAACGTGCTGCGCCGCGCGACCCGCCGCTCGCTCGTCGTGCTCGACGAAATCGGCCGCGGGACGAGCACCTACGACGGGCTCGCGATCGCCTGGGCGGTCGCCGAGCACCTGCACGACGCGGTCGCGTGCCGGGCCCTCTTCGCGACGCACTACCACGAGCTCACCGAGCTGGGGGCGACCCGCGCCCCCACCTGCGAGAACTGGAGCGTCAGCGCGCGCGAGCACCAGGGCGAGGTGGTGTTCCTCCACAAGCTGCAGCACGGCGCCGCCTCCCGCAGCTACGGCGTCGCCTGCGCCCGCCTCGCCGGGGTGCCCGAGCCGGTCGTCGCCCGCGCGCGCGCGCTCCTCGGGGAGCTCGAGCGCGGCGCGGCCCTCCCGAGCGGGGTCCCCGCGTCACTCCGCGCCCGCACGCGCGCCGGGCGGACCCAGCTCGACATGTTCGACGCGGGTGGGGCGCCCCCGCCGGTCGAGCCCCACCCGGCGGTCGACGTGCTCCGCGCCGTCGACGTCGACCGACTCACGCCCCTCGATGCGCTGCAGCTCGTCGCGAGCCTGAAGACGATGGCCAAGGGACCGTGAAGCCGCGGGTGCACCCCGTGCTCGCGTACGCCGCGGTGGCGCTCGCGGCGTGTGCGTGGGGGACCTGGGGGCTCATCGTCCGCCGCACCGACCCCGCCGGCGCGATGCCGAGCGCCCTCCAGTCCACCATCGTCATGGCGGTGATGACCGCGGTCAGCGGTGTCGCCGCCCTGCGCGATCGCGTCCCGGGGCGCGCCCCGGGGAGCGCCCGCGCCTGGGTCGCCTGGCTGGGCGTCAGCGACTCGTTCAACATCCTGCTCTTCTTCGCCGCCTACAAGCTGACCATCACCGTCTCGGTCCTCACCCACTACCTGACGCCCATCTTCGTCGCCCTGGCCGCGCCGCTCCTTCTGCGCGAGCGGATGACGGCCTGGACCGCGGCGGCGGTCGTCGTGTCGGTCGGGGGTCTCGCGCTCATGCTGGCGCCCACGTCGGGGGCCGCCCCGTCGGCGGTCATCGTGACGAGCGCCCTCCTCGGCGCCGGCAGCGCCGTCTTCTATGCGTCGAACGTCCTCGTGAACAAGCTCATCGCGCGCCACTTCTCGACGAGCGAATCGATGTTCTGGCACGGCGTGGTCGGCACCCCGCTCCTCGCCGCCTTCGTCCCCCCGTCCGCGTGGTCCGCCGTCGACCCGCGCTCGGCGGGGTGGCTCGCCGTCGCCGCCATCGGGCCGGGGGCCCTCGCGGGCATCGCCTTCGTCTGGGGCCTGCGGCGGATGCCCGCCGCCAACGCGTCGACGCTCACCTTGCTCGAGCCGCTCGTCTCCATCTTGCTCGCGGCGGCCATCCTCGGCGAGCGGCTCGAGGCCCGCGCCATCGCGGGCGGCGCGCTCATCCTCGGCGGCGCCGTCGTCGTCATGCGCCAGCAGGCCGCGCCGTCGAATCCAGGGCCGATCGACCGCCCAGGCGCCGCGAAGGCCCGATAGGACGACGGCTCGTCTCGGCCGGGACACGCGGACGGTCATCGCCCTCCGATCGATGACTTTCCGGTCGACGCGGACAGTCATCGTCCTGCGATCGATGACTCTCCGTGCGGCGCGGGCAGTCAACGTCCTCCGTTCGATGACTGTCCGCCCCGCTCCTGGACGTAACATCCCGTTATCACGAGACTCTACGTCTGCGTCTTGCCGCTCGCGCCCTTGCTCGACGCGTCGATGAACGTCGCCCCCTCGGCGGTCACGCTGGCCACGTCGTCCGGCAGCCCCAGGTCCAGCGCGCGCGCCGGCTCGCTCGCCCCGCGCAGCGCCTCCACCGCGACGTCGCGGAACGCCGCCAGCTTCGTCTCGTCGCCGAGCACGAGGCTCACCTTCTGCAGCCGCGAGCCGCCAAGCGCCAGCCGCCAGCGCAGGGCCGACACCATCGCGTTCGCGCACGTCTCGATGCTCACGTGCGCGGCCCCGGTTCCGAGCGCGGGAAACGCCAGCGTTCGCAGCCCCAGCCGGTCCGCCGCCGACAGCGCCCGCTCGGTTGCTCGGCCGACGCATGACGTCCCGCTCCAGGCGCTCACCGCGTGGAGCACGTGGTCTGCCTTCAGCGAGCCGGCCTGCGTCGGCACGCACTCCCCGAGGGCCCGGTGGCCGTCCTTCATGGCCTCCGCCTCGATCGCGTCGCCGCCCCGGCGGCGCAGCGCGTCGCCCACCCCGGTGCGCATCGTCATCTCGTAGTTCGCGCTCGAGACGATGCCGTCCACCTCTTCGTCCGCGATGTCGCCCGCGCGAAGCGTGATCTCGCAGTCGAGGAAGCGGAAGTGGTTCTTGCCGAGCACGGCGAGCGCGTCGTGCTCGCGCCAGGGCCGCAGTGCGGCGCAGAGGGTGGCGAAGTGCGAGGCCGGCTCGCAGAGATCGGGGGGCCGGTCCTCCTTCCGCTTCGCGAGCATCCCGCGCAAGAGATGCTGGAAGTAGGCCTCCGCCGGGGAGCGAGGCTGCGGGAACGCGGGCGCGACCAGCTCGTCGGTCGCCGCCGCCACGTCGCGGAAGGGGGCCCGCCCGTAGCGCAGGTCGAACGCCGTCGCCCCGGCGCCGTACGCGTCCGTCGTCCGGTCCGCGGGCTCCCCGCGCAGCTGCTCGGGCGCCATGAACTTCAGCGTCCCGCTGATCGCCGTCGTCGGCCGGTCCTCGTTCGCCACCGCGATGCCGAAGTCCCCGAGGCGGATCCCGGTCTCCGGCGCCGCGAACAGGTTCGACGGCTTCACGTCGCGGTGGACGACGCCCGCCTGATGCGCCGCGTGGAGGGCCCGGCAGGTCTCCTCCATCACGTGGCAAACCGTCCAGAGCGGCAGCCCCACCCCGAGCGCGGCGCGGCGCTCGCGGTCGAGCTCTGCCATGTCGACGCCGTCCACGTACTCCTGCACGAGGTACGGCTGCCCGTGGAGGGTCCCCGCGTCGATGGCCCGGACGACGCGCGGGCTCGTGACGCGCGCCATGAGCCGCGCCTCGTCGAACATCCGCTGCGCCCCAGCCGGGCCGACGCTCTCCGCGACGTCCTTGCGGAGCGTCTTGATGACCACCGGGATGCTGAGCAACGAGTGCTTGGCGAGCCAGACCTCGCTCATGCCCCCTTCGCCGAGGAGGCCCCACACCTCGTAGTCGTGGATGCAGACCCCGCGCGCGAGCATCCCCCCAGACTACGCCAGGCTGGGCAGCCCGTGCTCCCCCGGGAGCCGGCGCGCTCAGCCGCCGTCGGGCGCGGCCTGGCAGTTCGGCTTGCTGCTCGCGTCGGCCGGCGCGGGGCAGCAGTAGTCGCCCGAGCGGCCCTCGATCGGCTGGCACTGCAGGTCGTCCGAGCAATCATCCGCGCCCGAGCAGGAGTCGCCCTCGCCCTTGCCGCCCACCGGCCCCGCGCACCCCGCGACGATGCAGGCTCCCGCGACCAGCGTCATCCCCACGAACACGAACTTACGAAACATGGCTTGTTCTCCGTGACCCCTGACGCTCACCCGGGCTGGCCCGGTTCAGTGAGCGGACGTTTTCAAGTACTCGCCGTAGGCCTTGGCGTCCATCAAAGCGTCGACCGCCGCCCCGTCGGCCGCGGCCACCACGATCATCCACGCCTTGCCGTAGCAGTCCTCGTTCACCAGCTCGGGCTTCGTCCCCAGCTCGGCGTTCACCTTCACCACCTTGCCGCTCAGCGGCGCGAAGAGATCGCTCAGCGTCTTCACGCTCTCGATCGTCCCGAACGGCTTGCCCACCTCGATGGAGTCTCCGGCCTTCACGTCGAGGTTCACCAGCGTGATGTCGCCCAGCTGCTCGACCGCGAACGTCGTGATGCCGACGGTCACCTCGGAGCCGGCGGCGAGCGCCCACTCGTGGTCCGTGGTGTATCGCCTATCGGCCGGGAGCTCGCTCATTTCGCCCTCTTGTAGAACGGGGTCTTCACGACGACGGCCTCCACGTTCTTGCCGCGGCAGTCCACGAGCAGGCGCGTCCCCACCTCCGTCATCGTCGAGGGCAAATACCCGAGGCCGATGTTCTTGCCAACCGTTGGTGCAGGGCTCCCGCTGGTGCAGACGCCGACCTCGCGCCCGTCCACGTCACGCAGGGGGTACCCGTGCCTGGCCACGCCCCTTCCTGTCACCTCCAGGCCCACGAGCTTGCGGGGAAGCGGCCGGGCCTTGATCTCCATCAATGCGGCTCGTCCGATGAAGTCGCCTTTTTCCACCTTCACGACCCACCCGAGCCCCGCCTCGATCGGGTTCGTCGTCTCGTCGATCTCGTTGCCGTAGAGAGACAGGCGGGCCTCGAGGCGGAGCGTGTCGCGCGCGCCGAGCCCGGCCGGCTTGAGGCCGAGGGGCCGACCGGCCTCGAGGAGGGTGCGCCACAAGGCGGGCGCGTCGTCCCAGGCGCAGAAGATCTCCACCCCGTCCTCGCCGGTGTAGCCCGTGCGGGCCCCGGTGCAGGCGACGCCACCGAGGACGACGTCGCGGAAGTGGAACGACTTCAGCTCGGCGAGCTTCGCCCCCTCGTCCCCGAGCTTCGCCAGGATGGCCATCGCGTGCGGGCCCTGGAGCGCGACGAGGGCGGTCTCGTCGCTCTGGTCCTCGAAGTCGCAGTGGTTGTCGGCGGCGTGGGCGAAGTGCGCGCTGATCTTCTCCCGGTTCGACGAGTTGCAGACGACGAGCCAGTCGTCCTCGTTGCGGCGGTAGACGATGACGTCGTCGAGGATGGTGCCGCGCTCGTTGCACACGCACGTGTACATGGCCTGGCCGTCGAAGAGCTTCCGCGCGTCCCCGGTGACGAGGTAGTCGACCACGTGCTCCGCGTACTCGCCGCGGAGGCGTAGCTCGCCCATGTGGCTCACGTCGAACATGCCGGCCGCGGTGCGGACCGCGACGTGCTCGTCCACGATGCCGGTGTACTGGATGGGCAGCTCCCAGCCCGCGAAGGGGACGATGCGGCCGCCGAGGGCGACGTGCTCGGCGTAGAGGGAGGTGCGGCGGAGCGGGGTCGACGGGGCCTCGGACATGGCGGGTGCGCGAGCGTAGACGTGCGTGGACGCGGGGGAAAGGGGAGTCGAGGGCGGGTGAAGGGGTCACGGAGTCGCCCCTCTCTGTGGCATCATCGTCGGGCGATGCCGTCCTCGGCGGGGAGCCTCGACGTCCTGCGGAATGTCGCTGCGTTTGGCGCTCTCGGCGACGCGGACCTGACGACCCTCGCGGCGTGCGTCCGGGCGCGGCGGTTCCAGGCCGGGGAGCTGGTCTTTCACGAGGGGGACCCGGGGACCACGATGCTCGTCGTCGCCGAGGGGACGCTCGTCGCCGAGGCGGCGCGAAGCGACGGCGGCGGCGCGCGGCTCAACGGGATGGCCGAGGGCGAGATCGTCGGCGAGATGGCGTTCCTCGATCCGGCGCCGCGGTCGGCGACGGTGCGGGCGCTCAGCGCGGTCCTCGCGTACGAGCTCGACCACGACGCGATGGACGTGCTGCGTCGCCGCGCGCCGGCGGTCGTGGCGGCCATCGTCGCGCTCGCGATCCGCGACGTGACGAGGCGGCTCCGCCTGCTCGACGAGCGCATCGAGGCCGAGCTCGAGAAGCTGCCGGGGTCGGCCGGGCGGGAAAGCGCGTGAGCCATCCCCTCGACGACACCGTGCCCGAGGGCACGACCTTCGGGCGCTACACCGTCGTGCGGCGCATCGCCGAGGGCGG
>JBEKGQ010000147.1:0-16456 GCA_050012715.1 Polyangiaceae bacterium | reverse complement strand
CGCGCGTCTACACGGGAATTGCGTCAAGCGCGTGAGGAGCTGCGGCTGAGTTGCTCAGCTAGCATCCCGGGCGACCCATGGCGGTGCTCACGGCCATCGACCAAAGCGACGCCCGGACGCTCCTCGGGGCCTACGGGCGAGGCCCGCTGCGGGCCCTCGAGGGCATCGCGGGCGGGAGCGTGAACTCGAACTTCGTGCTGGAGACCGAGCAGGGCCGGGTGTTCCTGCGCCTCTACGAGGAGCAGGACCTGGCGGGGGCGACCCGCGAGACGGCGATGCTCGGGAGGCTCGCGGCCAAGGGGGTCTCGACGCCGGCCCCGCTGCGGCGGGTGGACGGGGCCCTCGTGTCCGTGGTCCGCGGAAAGCCGGCGGCGCTGTTTCCCTGGTGCGACGGGACGATGCTCTGCCAGGCCGGGGTGACGCCGACCGCGGCGCGTAGGGTGGGGGAGGCCCTGGCGCGGATGCACCGAGCCGGGGCGACGGAGGCGGCGCCGGCGGGGCGGTTCGGGTTCCCGGAGCTCATGCAGCGGCTGGACCGCATCGCGGCGAGCGGGGATGCCCGCTTCGCCCCTCTCGTGCCCTCGCTGCAGGCGTCGCTCGAGACGGTCCGCGCCGCGCGCGACGAGGGGTTGCCGCACGGGCTCATCCACGGCGATCTCTTCCGCGACAACGTGCTCTGGGACGCGGGGGGAGCCATCGCGGCGCTCCTCGACTTCGAGAGTGCATGCGCCGGCAGCTACGCCTACGACCTGATGGTCACCATCCTCTCCTGGTGCTTCGTCGACGACCTGGACGCCGGCCTCGCCTCGGCTCTGTGCGAGGGCTACGACCGCGTCCGGCCTCTGACCGAGCCCGAGAAGCGCGGCCTCTGGGCGGAGGGCTCCTTCGCGGCGCTCCGGTTCACGGTCACCCGCATCACCGACTACGCGATGCGGACCGGGGCGGCCGGGCCTCGCGTCGTCAAGGACTGGCGCCGCTTCTTGAAGCGCTTCGAGAAGCTCCAGACGCTCGGCGACGCAGGCGTCCGGAGCCTCCTCCTCGGTACCCCTTGAACCCCTTGAACCCCTTGATGGAGCGACCGCCTAAGCGGCCGGCGCCGCCTCCGACACGACGCGGACTCGCTCCGGCGGAGCCCACAGCGCCGCCCGCAGCTTCTCGATGCGCTCGGTGACCTTGGCCAGCGCGGCGGCCTGACCTTCGATCGCCGCGTTCGCCTCCTGCTCGCCACCCTGGCCGGCCTCGCGCGCCGCCTTCGTGGCCTGGAGCACCTCGACCACCTCGCGGTGCAGCTCCTCGCCGGCGTTGACGACCCAAGTGTCGAGCTTCTGCGCGAACTCCTCGATCATCGCATCGAGCTTCGGCGCCACCTTCTTGGCCGTCTCCCGCATCACGTCAGGGGCCATCTCCTTCGCGCGCTTCTTGAACTCCTCGTGGATCTTGCCGCGCGCGAACATGGCGAAGATGGCCGGCCCGGCGATGGCGAGCACGCCGCCCGCCATCAGGTTCACCGCCATCAGCGCCACGCCGCCGAACATGAGCGCGACCACGCCGATGTCGTAGCGGATGCTGTCGACCCGCACATCGAGGCGGCTCGCGTCCGAGCCCATGACCGCGGCCACGCGCTTGGCGCTGTCGTGCGCGTCCTCCCGCACGAGCGCCACCGTCTTCTCGGCGAGCTGCTCGAGCTTCATCGCGATCTCTTTCGTCTCCTCCTCGGCCCACTGCTTGTAGGCGTCCTCGAGGAAGGCCGGGAGGTAGCGCTTCAGCTCGTTGGGCTTGGCGGCGTCGATCACGTTGGGCAGCTGCCGGCACACGTCGTCGACGAACCGGTCGAGATCCTTGCGGGCGCCGGTCTTGATGCCCGAGACCTCCTCGCGGATCGCCATGCGCCGCTGCTCGATGGTCCCGGACTGGCCGGTGAGGTCCTTCTCGAGCGCCGCGATGCGCCGGTCGATCTCGTCGGTCTTCATGAGGATGCTGCGTCGGCGCGCGTCGACGCCCTTGGAGAGCAGCTCCGCGAGCCCGAGGCCCTCACCGAGCGCGTTGTCGAGGAGGATGCGCCCCCGCTCCTCGGCGAGAAAGTGCGTCAGGTGCGCCACGAGCTCCGGCAGCCCGTTCGCCTCGCGGTTGCCCGAGAGCGCCGTCTCCGAGCTGACCGGGAAGACCACCGGGTCCTTCACCAAGGTCGAGAGATGGTTCTTCGCGTACGCGAGCGCCTCGCGCTGCTCCTCCGGCGAGAGCAGATCCCACTTCGTGATGACGAAGACGATCTTGTCGCGCGACGCCTTGAGGAGCTTGTCGTTGAGGAAGACGCGCTCGCTCTCCTTGAGGATCTGGCCCGCGTCGAGGAGGAAGAGCACCGCGTCGGCGCGCGGGATGTAGCTGTACGTGATGTCGGCGCGCTGGAGCGAGAGGTCGTTCACCCCTGGGGTGTCGACGAGCAGGATGCGCTCCTTCAGGAGCGTCGCCGGGTAGCCGATCTCCAGGTAGTCGACCTCCTCGGCCGACGCTCCGCCGCCGACCGCGAAGCTCTTGGCCTCCGCGAACGGGATGCTCCGTCGCTCGCCCTTCGACGAGACGACCGTCGCCTCGGGCTCGTCGGCCCACCGGATGTGGTGGATCGTCGCCGTCGTCGGGGTCACGCCGGTCGGCAGCGCCTGCTGGCCGAGGAGGGCGTTCACGAAGGTCGTCTTCCCGTGGTTGAACTCGCCCACGACGACGAGGTGGAACCGATCCTCGTCGAGCTTGCGGACGAGCTCGCGGTCGACGCGCTCGCGCAGCGTCTTCGTCCCGAGGGCCGTCGCCACGTCGCCCAGGCCGCGGAGCGCGCGGACCACCTCGTCGCGTTTCTCGAAGAAGGCGTCGAGCGCGGGCTTGGTCGGCTCGCTCGAGCCGTTGACCACCGTCGTCTCCCCCGTGCTCATGACGCGTCTCCCTTCAGAAGCGCCGCGACGCGGCTGTCGACCTCGCTCATCGTCAGGCCCGTGGCGGCGGCGCCCGTCGCCTTCTGGAACAGCTGACTCTCGCCGAAGACGCGCATCGCGAGCACCCGCTTGGGCAGCCACGGGTGGGTCGCGAACACCTCCATGTACTTGCCGATCCCTTCGCTCCCTTCCTGGTGCTGCTCGAGGAAGGCTTCGAGGTTGAACTCCTCGTAGAGCTTGCGCGAGCCGACGGCGAGCTTGGTGATGGCGCGCTCGGCAGCGTGGAGATCCCCCGAGCAGAGCATCCCGGCGCGGTCGCACGTGACCTCGGCCCGACGCGACCAGGTGCGGAGCGCGACGAGCGCCGGCTGCAGCACCCAGGGCAGGAACATCCCGGCCATGTACGTGAGGTAGTGGAGCGCGGTCAGGTACGCGACGTGCGAGTTGTGGATGTGGCCGCACTCGTGCCCGATGACGGTGAGGAGCTCCTCGTCCGTGTACTGATCGACCAGCGACGAGTGCACGATCATGAACGAGTCTTCGTTCGTCCCGAGGGTGCCGGCGTTGAACACGGGACTGTTCACGACGAAGACCTGCGGCATCGCGATCTGCAGCGTGTCGCACGCGCGCTGCGTGATGCGGTGGATGCGCGGGAACTGGCGCTCGCTCACGTGGACCGCGTTGCCGAGGAGCTGGTGCTTGCCCATCTGCTTGAAGAGGCGGACGCTCGCCTCGACCGCGTAGGCGAGGGGCTTCGTGTTCTCGAACGCGATGCGCGACTGCCGGTCGAACGTGTACGTGTACTCGTGCCCGGTCGTCTCGATCCCGCCGGTCGACCGGTCGGACTTCTTGCGCGCCACGAAGGCGTCGAAGTCGAGCTGGGGTGCTTGCGCCATGGTCCTCTTCTCCGGATGACTCTGCATGAGCCTAAGCACCGTGGGGTGCCCCCGCCAGTGTGCCTACCGTTACGCGCCTCGCGTGGGTCCTCCCGGATGGGACGCTCGAGAGGCCTCGTTCGTTCCCCCTCATTGGCCTTTGACGCCGCCGCTCACGAATCGGGTCTCGGTGGGCGCCGACTGCAGGGCGCCCGAGGCGACGTGCACGTCGCCCGTTGCGATGACCGCGCCGGCGCCGACGAGCCCCCTCGTGGCCCAGGTCGGCCAGCCGGCCCCCGGGTGGTCCTTGGGCGGCGGAGTCCACGTCCAGTTGGCCACGGCCGGGGTGTCCCACTCGAGGAGGGCCCCGCAGCGGCTGTCCTCGCACGTGGCAACGAGGACGCTCGTCGGCTTCGACCCGGGGAGGGCCGCCACCCAGGCGCCGCACCGCACTCTTCGCGCGTCGATGGTGCCGCTCGCCACGTGCGCCTCGGCCACGTCGCCGCTCGTGCAGGGCGTCGGCCCACTGGCCGCGAGGTGCAGCGTCGAGCTGCCCGGCGGCGCCTCGGCCCAGGTCGCCCACACCGGGACGTCGGCCCATGTGACCACGACGACGTGCAGGCCGGTCCGGGTGCGAAGGGCGCCGCCGGGAGCGGTCGTCGGGCGACCGTCGAGCCAGATCGTCGCGCCCGACGGGGCCGGCTCGAGCGTGAGCGTCGCGTCGGACGGATGCGCGGTGGCGGCGCGCTCGCCGACGCCGGGCAAGCGACCGCCGTCGAGGGCCTCGGCCCGCATCCAGGCCCGTTCGGCCGCTTCTTCGTCGAGCGGCGGCAGGCGGCGGAAGCGCGTCGAGCGCGCCCGCTCCACCTCGGCCATCAGCCAGGAGGCCTGCGGCAGCTCCGGGTGGGCGCGGAGCGTCGCCTCGGCCGCGGCGAGGGCGTGGTCCGCGGCGTCCGCATCGCGTCCGGCGATGGCGTCGTGGACGCGGTCGAGCAGTCGCTCCACGTCGTCGGCCGCGTGCGTGTCGACCGGCAGGGCGCGCGGCGTCTCGACGCGGGGAAGCTCGAGCTTCACGCCGTGAGCGCGGGCCCAGCTCTCGAGCGCGAGCGCCGCTTCCGGCTCGGGCGCCTGCGCCGCCGCCGCCATCCAGACGAGCGTGACGGGCGCGTCCGCGGTCACGCGCGGTGCTCTTCGAGCGCGGCTAGGACCTTGTCGACGTGCCCGTCGACCTTCACGCTTCGCCACGCCTGGACCAGCTTGCCGTCCGGACCCACGAGGAACGTCGAGCGGATGACGCCCTCGACCTCCTTGCCGTACATCACCTTCTTTCCCCATGCCCCGTACGCCTTGTGGGTCACGAGCTCGGGGTCGCTGAGGAGGCGGAATCCGATGCGGATCTTCTCCTTGAAGCCGCCGTGGCTCTTCACCGAATCGCGCGAGACGCCCACCACTTCGGCCCCGAGCTTCTTGAGGCGTGTCGCGGCCTTCGTGAAGTCCTGGGCCTCGCGCGTGCACCCGGGCGTGTCGTCCTTCGGGTAGAAATAGAGGATGAGCCACTTGCCGGCGAAGTCGGCGGAGCGGACGCGCTCGCCCGAGTCGCTCTCGAGGTCGAACTTGGGGGCGGCGGCGCCTTCGGCGGGGGTGCGCGACTTGCTGGGATCCTTGTTCGGCATGGGAGCCCGATTCTAGATAAGATTGATGATCGAGGGCGCGTGCAAATCAACTTCGGCGGCCGCGAGATAGGGATCAAGCTCGTCTACTACGGGCCGGCCCTCAGCGGGAAGACGACGAACCTCCGGTCTCTCCACCAGCTGACGACCGAGGGCTCCCGCGGGCGCCTCATGACGCTCGAGACGAAGGACGACCGCACACTCTTCTTCGACATGCTGCCGCTCACCTTCAAGTCCGCGGGGAGCGCGGCGCGCGCCGAGGGCGATCGCGCCATGACCCTGCGGGTCAAGATCTTCACTGTGCCGGGTCAGGTGCTGCACGCGTCGACGCGACGGCTCGTGCTCCAGGGCGCGGACGGCGTCGCCTTCATCGCCGACTCCCAGATCAGCGAGACGGAGCACAACGCGGCGTCGTTCCTCGACCTCCGGCAAAATCTGGCCGAGCTCGGCCTCAGCCTGAAGCAGCTGCCGCTCGTCATCCAGTTCAACAAGCGGGACCTCGATCGCGTGCGCTCCGACGACGAGATCGGCGCCCTGGCGCGCCGCGGGCGGGAGCCGGTCTTCAAGGCCAGCGCGGTGAGCGGTCAGGGCGTGCTCGAGACGTTCTTCGGCCTCCTCCACCTCACGTGGACGCGCCTCGACGCGGAGCACAAGCTCGCGAAGCTCATCGGGATCGAGTCGGAAGGGCTCGTCCCCATGGCGGCGCGCCAGCTCGGTCTCACCGGCGATGTGTCGACGCTCCTCTCCGCGTGCGTCGGCGGAAACCTCGACCGTCACACCGCCAAGGTGCCCGCGTGACCGCCGACGCCGCGCCGAACGTTCTCGTCGAGGATGTCCTCCTCGATGGTCGCATCCGCATCGAGGACCTCATCGATCGCGAGGGGCTCGACGAGCTTTGCCGGAGCTTCCACGCCCTCTTCGGCATCCCGGTGCGAATCTACTCGTCGGACGGAGCGCTCCTGGCCGACGCGGCCGGGGAGCAGGAGCTCTGCGCCTACGTGAACACGACCCCCGGTGGCCGCAAGGCGTGCTCGGCGGTCGTCGGCGCGGTCCGCGCCCAGGAGCCGGGCGAAGGCGGCGACGTCGTCCACCCTTGCTTCACGGGGGCGATCTACCGCATCCAGTCCATCGAATACGACAGACGCCGCGTGGGGCGGCTGATCGTCGGGCCCTTTCTCCCGAACAGCGCGGTCGACCCGCCGCCGTCGCTCTTCGCGACCGACGCCACTATCCAGGCCGACCGCGCCAAGGCGCTCATGCAGAAGATGCCGCGCGCCAAGGCCGAGACGGTGACGCGCATCGCCGTGCACCTGAAGTCCGCGCTCGATCTCATCCTCTTCTCCGGCCACAAGGCGCACGTGACGAGCACCATGCACCTCGCCAGCGTGCGCGAGAGCTACCGGCAGCTCGAGGAGAAGACCGGCCGCCTGCAGGAGGCCTTCGATCGCCTCAAGGAGCTCGACCGGCTCAAGTCGAACTTCCTCGCGACGGTCAGCCACGAGCTTCGCACGCCGCTCACGTCGATCATCGGCTACAGCGAGATGCTCGCCGAGGGGCTCGCCGGCGAGCTCCGCCCCGAGCAGCAGGAGTTCGTGAAGACCATCCACGAGAAGGGCGAGCAGCTCCTCTCGCTCATCATGGGACTGCTCGATCTCAGCAAGCTGGAGAGCGGCACGATGCGCATGGCAATGCGGACCGCTCGGATGGAGGCGGTCCTCCGCGAGGTGGTCTCCACGCTGACGCCCACGGCACGCAAAAAGGGCGTGCACCTCGAGCTGAGCCTTGCCGCGGAGATCGGCGAGCTCCGCGGCGATCCGGAGCGGCTGCGGCAGGTCTTCCTGAACCTGGTCGAGAACGCGATCAAGTTCACCCCGGCACAGGGCTCGGTGACCATCCGCACCCGGATGGTGGCCGCGGAGGCGACCGAAGGCGAAGAGGAGGGGCTGTCGCTGATGGCGCCGACGCAGTCGCACCTGGAAGTGCGCGTGGAGGACACCGGCATCGGCATCCCGGCGCGCGAGCGGGAGAAGGTGTTCGATCCGTTCTACCAGGTCGACTCGTCGAGCACGCGCGAGTACGGCGGAACGGGGCTTGGGCTATCGATCGTCAAGCGATTGGTCGAGGCGCACTCGGGGGAGATCCGCATCGAGGACAACCCCCCGCGAGGGACGACGTTCATCGTGTCGCTTCCGCAGGCGACCCCGACCGCGACGGAAGCGCCGCGCAGCTCCGTCTAGCCGAGTCGCGAGCGAGGCTGTGTGGCTGTGCTATCCAGCACAGCACCTGGGAGGATCTCCGGTGGACGAGGCCGGGCGCATCGCCGAGCTCGCGCGCCTGCTCGGCGGAGGCGGCAAGGGCATCGAGGTCGGGATCGGCGACGACGCCGCCGTGCTCTCGGCTCCCGCCGGACGGCTCGTCTGGACCATCGACGAGCAGGTGGAAGGCGTGCACTTCCGCCGCGACCTGGCGTCGTGGCGCGACGTGGGGTGGCGGAGCTACATGGCGGCCGCGAGCGACGTGGCCGCCATGGGGGCGACCCCGTGGTGCGCGCTGGCGGCGCTGGTGGTCCCCGACGACGTGGACGACGACGCGCTCCGGTCCATCGCGGGCGGTCAAAGGGCGGCGGCCGATGCCGCGGGCGCGCCGGTCATCGGGGGGAACCTCGCGCGCGGGCCCGCGATGTCGATCGCGACGACGCTCCTCGGCACGTGCGCGCGGCCCGTCGAGCGGCGCGGCGCCGTGCCCGGCGACGGCCTCTGGCTCGCCGGGCGCGTGGGCCTCGCCGCGGCCGGGCTCCGCGCCCTCGAAGCGGGGAAGGCCCTGGCGGACCCGCGGCTTGCCGTCGCGGTCGCCGCGTGGCGCGCGCCGAGCGCGCTCTTCGCGGAGGGACGTGCCATGGCGGCCATCGCCCGTGCGGCCGTCGACGTGTCCGATGGCCTCGCCCGCGACGCAGGGCACCTCGCCGACGCGAGCGGCGTGCAGCTGGTGCTCGACGAGGCCCCGCTGCTCGAGGACGAGGCGCTCCTCGGCGCCGCGGCGGCGCTCGGCGTGAGCGCGCTGGAGCTCGCGCTCCACGGCGGCGAGGACTACGCGCTCATCGCGGCGAGCACCGACGCGCTCGACGGCTTCCGGTGCATCGGTGAGGTGCGCGTCGGTCGGGGCCTCGTCCTCCGCCGGGGTACGAGCGAGCACCCGCTCGAGCCCCGCGGGTTCGATCACTTCACCCACGTTACCGGCGGGCGCTGATCAGAACGAGCAGCCGTTCGGGAGCTTCACGCTGCGCAGGATCTGACGGAGCTGGTTGAGCTCGGGCGCGTTGCCCGACGGGCCCACTTGCTTGGCGAACACGTCGCACTGCGCGGCCGCCGCGGTCAGCTGGAAGGCCTCCGGTGAGGCGCCGAGGGTCTTCGCCTGCGAGCGCATGGCGCGGCAGCAGGCCTGGATCTTCGCCTGGTTCGGGTTCACGCCGGGCCCGGTCCACTTCTTCGGTGCCGCGTCCGGCGCTCCGTCGCCCTGGTCCCCCGCGTCGTCGACGAGCGGTGCCAGCTCGGCCACGGAGCTCGCGGCCGGCGGGGGCGGCGGCTCGCCGGCGTCGACCACGGGCGGCGGCTTCTTGGGGCAACCCATGAGCAACACGGGGAGGACGACCGCGACGGTGAAGAAGGTCACTGCGCGGCGAGCAGGCGAACGCGTCATCGGGGTCTCCTCGGTCCTACGGCTGAGGAGGGTACAAGGATTCCCGGGACCGGCCTACTTTCGCTTCGAGCTACTCGAAGAGGCGCTCGAGGGTCTCGATCTGGGCGATGGCTTGCCTCGCGTGCTTCACCACGTCGGCTCCGCGGCCCTCGCGGACCGCGTTCGTCGCGCGCTCCAGCGCGCCGGCCATCTCGCGCGCGGCCTTCCGCGCGCCGCGCAGGTGCTTGTGGACCACGGCGCGCGCGCAGACCGCGGGCTCGAGCCGCTGCCAGGTGGACCGGGCCTGCGCGAGGTGAATGGAGGCCGCCGGCCAGTCCGAGAACTCGCCGTCGATCTCGAGGTGACGGAGGAGCGCGTCGAGCTGGAGGGCGCACGTGGGCACCGGAATCGCCAGCAGCTCACCGGGTCGAAGCCAGCGGAAGCTCCCCGACTCCTCCGGCGCCACGGGCGGCCAGGGGGCGGTGGTGTCGGCGCGAGCAACGCGGTTGTCGAGATCCATGGCGGGAGCCCTCGGTGGCTTGAGCGCGTAGTCCGTCAGCGCGCATTGGAGTGACACGTGGGAGCGGCGCCGCACAACGAGGGGACACGACCCAAAAGCGTCTCCTTTGCTGCGGCGAAAAAAGTGAAGGTCGACTACTTTGCCTCAGCGCACATGTCGGCAGGTTCCGGGGCCTCGGCCCGCGAGGGGCGCGACCACGAGGCGCGCCCGTTTCTCAAGTGGGCAGGCGGCAAGAGCCAGCTCCTTGAGCAGTTCGGCCCGCTCCTGCCGCCGCGCTCGTCCTACCGGCGCTACATCGAGCCGTTCGTGGGCAGCGGTGCCCTCTTTTTCCACCTTCGACCCCTGGTGGCAGAGCTGTCCGACGTCAACCGCGAGATCGTCGACTGCTACCGCGCCGTTCGATCGCGGCCCGAGCAGGTGATCCGGCAGCTCGAGAAGCATCGGTACGACGAGCGCCACTACTACGAGGTCCGGGCGAACGTCCCAACCAAGTCCGCCGAACGCGCCGCGCGCACCATCTACCTCAACAAGACCGGCTACAACGGTCTCTACCGCGTCAACGCCTCGGGCCTCTTCAACGTCCCCATGGGCCGGTACGCGAACCCCGGTTTCCAGAGCCCGACGCTCTTCGCGACCATCCGGGCGTGCTCCCGCGCGCTCGCCTCCGCGCGCCTCGCGTGGGGGGACTTCGAGGTCGCCATGAAGGGCGCGGGCGGTGGCGACTTCGTGTACCTCGATCCGCCGTACGTGCCGGTGTCGGAGACGTCGGACTTCACGTCGTACGCGCGCGGTGGCTTCGGCTGGTCGGAGCAGGAGCGCCTCGCCGCCGCGTGTCGAGCGCTCTGGCGGCGAGGGGCCCGCATCATGCTCTCGAACTCGGACACGAAGAGCGTCCGCGAGCTTTATCGAGGCTTCCGGATCGACGTCGTGCACGCTGCGAGGAGCATCAACTCGCACGGCGCGAAGCGCGGCAAGGTGCGGGAGGTCGTCGTGAGAAACTATGACGGCCGCGACCTCCTTCCGCTGGCGTAGGCGGCGGCGCGGACGTGTAGTCTGGGAGGGATGAACGGATGGTCGAGGTGGCGCCCGACCGGGCGATCCCGCTCCATCATCGGGCTCGTCCTCCTCGTCGCGCTCGCGGCCGTCCTCTTCCTGCCGGCCCTGCGCTCGCCGCTCTTCCTCGACGACTACATGCAGGCCTCGATGGCGAAGGGCACCTTCCCGTCGCCGCGCTTCGGCGCCTTCGACCTCTACGACTTCGTCAACGACGGCGACCGCGCCGTCCTCTACGACCGCGGCATCCTGCCTTGGTGGACGGAGCCGAGCCTCCAGGTCCGCTTCTTCCGCCCGCTCTCGAGCGCGCTCCTCTGGGCGGACTACCACGTCTTCGGGGGAGCCCCGCTGCCGCTCCACCTCCACTCGTTCCTCTGGTGGATCGCGACGGTCCTCCTCGCCCGCGCGCTCTACCGGCGCCTGCTCGCGCCCCGGGTCGCGACGATCGCGACCATCATCTTCGCCCTCGCGCCGTGCCACGTGTTTCCCATCGCCTGGCTCGCCAATCGCGAGGCGCTCGTTTCGATCACCTTCGGCATCGCGGCCCTGGACGCCTACCTGCGCTGGCGCGACGGGCGCCGACCCCTGGACGCCGCCTGGTCGACGGTGCTCTTCGCGCTCTCGATGACCGGCGGGGAGTACGCGATCGGCTTCGCCGGCTACGTGGTGGCGTTCGAGCTCATCACGGTGCGCGCCGTACCCGAGGGGGGCGCTGGGGGTCCTGCGGTTCGTCGGCCCCACCGCCGCCTAGCTGGTCGTCCGTTCGCTGCTGGGGTAGGGGGCGCACGGCTCGGGGTACTACGCGGACCCGCTCCTCGCGCCGTCGGAGTTCATGCACGCCGCGCCCAGGCGGGCCGCGATCCTGCTCGCCGAGGCGTGGGGTAGCCTCCACGGCCTCGTCTTCGACTCCGACACCCCTCCCTGGGAGCTCGCGCTCGTCGTCGTGGGGGGGGCGGCGCTCCTCTTCTATCCATTCCGTCGAGCGCTCCTCCGCCTCGACGAGACGCCTCGCCGGACGGCCGGGGCGCTCCTTCTCGGCGCGCACCTCGCCCTCGTCCCGGTGCTCGCGGCCGCGCCGGCGCCGAGGCTCCTCGGGGTGACGATGCTCGGCCTCGCGGCCGGCATCGCCGTGTTGCTCGATCAGGCCTGGTTCCCGTCCACGATCGAAGAGCGCCGCGGCGGGGCCGAGCTCACCGGTCTCGTCGCCCTGGCCCTCGGGTTCGCCCACTTCGTTCACGGCCCGGGCACCTCGTGGCTCATGGCGCGCGAGTTCTGGCAGTCGGCCACGCACGCCGTCGACCGCACGACGAAGCTCATCGAGCGCCGCCCGGACGTCGCCAGGTCGGAGGTGATCATCCTGCGCGGCCTGTTCAACTCGTTCATCCTGCCGTTCTCGCTCGACCAGCGCGAAGCACCCCCCGGCAAGTGGCGCGTGCTCTCGCAGACTGGCCACGTCCTCGCCCTGCGCCGCGACGCACGGACGATCGATCTCATCGTGCCGCTCGACAAGTGTCTCTACCCGAAGGGCGTCGCGAACCTCTTCCGGGCCGACTCTTCGCCCATTCCGGCGGGCGCGACCTTCCGCACGCCAGACGCGCGGGTCACCGTCCTCGAGGTGGGACCCCTCGGGCCGCGCTCGGCGCGCTTCGTCTTCGATCGGGACCTCGACGCCACCGGGATGATGTGGATCAGCGACACGTTCGAGGGGCTCGAGGATGCCGAGCTGCCGCCGCGCGGCTTCGGCAAGACCTTCGATCCCTAGAGGGCGCTGCGCTACGACGCGAAGTGATCGCGGACGCGCAGAGACGGCTTCTCGACGAGCACGTGGAGGACGTACGCCACGCCGAGCGAGAGCAGGAACGTCGACGCCAGCGCGAGGGGCCAGACGTAGAGCATCGACCAGTGCCGGGCCTGCGCGGCGCGTCCGGCGGGGACCATGATGTGGTCGATGATCGGGATGTGGACGAGGTAGACGCCGTAGCCGAGCGTCGCCAGGCGCCGGAAGACCGGCATCGACAGCGCGCGCACGATCCAGCCGTCGCCGTAGAGCGCCAGCGGGACGAGGCCGAAGTACATGACGCTGGTGACCGTGCCCCAGAGGAACATGCGGAGGAGCTGCGCGTGCTCGGGGAGGTCGGTCGGCGCGCGCAAGAGGAGCCACAGGCACGCGAGCGCCGGCAGCGCGAGCAGCACCCGGTGGAACGGCGCCTTGAGCCACTCGGTGATGTCCTTGCCCCAGCGCTGGTGCACGATGGCGATGAGGATGCCCGCGACGAGGAGATCGAACCGGGTGTGGGTACGGAAGTACACCTGGCCATAGAGGTCCATGTCGTTCCAGGGGCGACCCCGGTAGAAGATGACGAGGCGGACGACCAGCGCGGCCGCCCACAGCGCGCCCACGACGACGAGGCGCATCTGCACGGTCTTCAGCCGGCGAAGGAGGAGAAAGAGCACCGGCACGGCGAGGTAGAACTGCTCCTCGAGGGCGAGCGACCAGCCCCAGAACATGACCGTCTCGCCGCGATTGAGCGGCATGAAGTTCGTCCCGTAGACGTACTCCCAGACGAGGTGCTGCCGCTGATGGGCGGTCAGCCCGAAGGCGAGCACGAGAAAGGTGAGGACGAGGTAGTACGACGGGAAGGTCCGGAAGACGCGGCGCAGGTAGAAGCGCTTGATGTTCTGGGCGCCGGTCGTCGCGATCGAACGGAGCAGGATCGACCCGATGAGAAAGCCGCTGAGGAGGAAGAAGAGATCCATCCCGAAGAAGACCGCCAGCGACTGCGTGAAGAAGACCGGGTCGAGCATGATTCCCTGCTCGGCCATGAAGATCCACGTCACGTGGTAGGCAATGACGCTCAAGATCGCGAGGACCCGCATGCCGTGGAGCGCGGGGAAGCGGTTGTCGAGCAAGTCGAGCGCGAAGAAGCTCGGCACCTTGGTGGCCATCATACCCGAGGGCCTCGTGGTCTCAGCTCCATGAACGGCCGCTCGACGAAGACGTGCATCACCGCCGCGGCGCCGAAGGTGGCCGCGACGTCGAACGGCAGGAAGAGCGCCATGGGCTCGGCCTTGCCGAGCCAGACGAGCGGCGCGAGGGCGTGGTCGACGAGGTTCGTGGCAATGGGGTTCAGGAGGTAGGCCGAGTACGCGAGCTGGGAGACGGGGAAGAGGACCCGCGAAGAGAGGACGCGCCCCAGGAATTGCCCCGCCGGGTGCGGTGACAGCGAGAGCAGAAGGACGTACGCCACGCACGCCCCGAACACGGTCCGGAACGTGGCCATGAACGCGACCTCGAGCGCGCGCGGGCCGAGGGCGACGAAGGGCCAGTGGGTGCACGCGGCCGCGACGACGAGGGCAGCGCCGAGTCCCACCGCGGAGGGGACGCGCGCGCGCCCGAGCGCCTCGAGCGTGCCGGGCGTCCGGTGGAGGTAGGCGGCGGCCACCCCCGCGAGCAGCGGGCCGGCCCGCATCCACGGCTTCGTGTAGAGGTCGTCGAACGCGCGCGCCCATTCAGCGAGGTCGCGGTTGATGACGATCTCCGAGTCCCACGCGTGAAAGCCCCCGGCGACGACGACGCACGCGCCGACCGCGCACAGCCCGGACGCGGTGGCGGCCAGCACGGTCAGCCGCCGGCGCGGCGTCGCGTCGGCGAGCCAGCGCACGAGCCACGGGCACACGAGGTAGAACTGCTCCTCGATCGCGAGCGACCACGTCCAGCCCATCGCCGCGTCCGCAATGGGGACGAAGTTGCTGACGTAGAACAGGTTGGCCCACGCCATGTCCGCGTGGTCTCCCACGATGATGGCGTCCGCGAGCACCGCCACGCCCAGCGCCGGCCAGAGCCGGAGCAGGCGCCGCCCGTAGAACAGGCCGAGCTGGATGCGCCCCGTCCGGGCCTGCTCGTCGATGAGCATCCCCGCGATGAGGAACCCGGAGAGGACGAAGAAGACGTCAACCCCGAAGTCGCCCCGCCACGCGAGCAGCATCCATGGGGCGACGAGCAGCGCGCCGTACTTCTCGGGCGGGATGTGGAAGGCGCCGTACCAGCCGGCGTGAAAGAGCACCACCCAGAGGATCGACAGCGCCCGCAGCCCGTCGAGCGGGCGCAGGTGCCCCTCGGGGGGCACGAAGAGCGCGCGCAGGTTGCGGCGGAAGGAGAAGGCGCCGCGCAGGCGCTCCGCGGACGTCATCGGGCGAGCCTCGAGGATACGTGAACGGCGCTCCGTACGAGGCTGGTAACCTGAGGGCCCGTGCTGGACCGCGAGGCCCTTTCCCGCCGCTACGCCCGGGTCCGCGCGCGGACCGAGGCGCTCGCCGCGCCGCTTTCGCCGGAGGACGCGATGGTGCAGTCCATGCCGGACGCGAGCCCGGCGAAGTGGCACCTGGCGCACACGACGTGGTTCTTCGAGGAGTTCGTCCTCGCCCGCGTCGACCGCGCCCACCGGTGGCGCGACGAGCGGTGGCGCGTGCTCTTCAACTCCTACTACGAGGCGGTGGGGCCGAGGCACGCGCGGCCGTCGCGGGGGGTTCTCTCGCGGCCGTCGCTCGAGGCTGTGCGCGCCTGGAGGGCGTGGGTCGACGAGCGCGTACTGGCGCTCCTGCCGTCGCTCCCCGAGAGCGCGCTCGAGGCGGTCCTCCTCGGGACGCACCACGAAGAGCAGCACCAGGAGCTCCTCTTGACCGACGTGCAGCACGGCCTCTTCGCGAGCGAGCTCCGCCCTGCGTACACGGACCGCCCCGAGCCGTCGTCCGGGCCGGGCTCCGCGCCGCCGCTGGCGTGGGCGACGTTCGACGAGGCGCTGGTCGAGCTGGGGCAACCCGAGGGCGGGCGTGATGGGTTCGCGTTCGACAACGAGACCCCCGCTCATCGCGCGCTCGTGGGTCCGTACCAGCTGGCCTCGCGGCTCGTGACGAACGGCGAGTACCGCGCCTTCGTCGCCGATGGCGGCTACGAGCGTGCGAGCCTGTGGTTGTCGGACGGGTGGGCTTCCGTGCAGGCCGAGGGCTGGCGCGAGCCTCTCTACTGGGATGCGACCGGAGAACGCGCCTTCGGGATGCGGGGCATGCAGGAGATCGACCCCTCCGCGCCGGTCGCGCACGTCAGCTACTACGAGGCGGACGCCTTCGCGCGCTGGGCGGGGGCGCGTCTGCCGACGGAGGCGGAGTGGGAGCGTGCCGCGGCGGGTCACGCGGTCGCCGGCAACTTCGTCGACGGCGGAGGCCTGACGACGTCGCGCGCGACCGGGGAGGGGACGACGCAGCTGTTCGGTGATGCCTGGGAGTGGACCGCGAGCGCGTACCTGCCGTACCCGCGCTTTCGCCCGCTCGAAGGGGCCCTCGGCGAGTACAACGGCAAGTTCATGAGCGGGCAGATGGTGCTCCGCGGCGGCTCGTGCTTCTCGCCCCGGGAGCACCTGCGGGCGAGCTACCGGAACTTCTTCCCACCGCCCGCGCGCTGGCAGGTGACCGGCATTCGACTCGCCCGCGACGCCTAGCGGCGCGCGCCGCGCCCTCCGGACCGCGGGCCTCACATGGGGCAGGTGTAGCCGAGGCAGGCGGTGATCTGGGAGCCGCAGTCCTTCTCGAGACAGGAGAAGCTCACCGGATCACAGCTCGAGAAGTTCTCGATGAAGCAGTTGAACGCCTCGTCGACGAAGTAGCCAGCGCCGGAGCACGCGTTCGCGATGCAGGCCGCGGCGCACGTGAGGGCGTCCGGAGGGAGGCCGCCGTCGCCGAGAC
>JBEKGQ010000146.1:0-11512 GCA_050012715.1 Polyangiaceae bacterium | reverse complement strand
CGAGGCGATCGCCGCGCTCGGCACGACGCACGCGCTGTGGCTCGCGTACGCTTCGCTCACGTCGCCGGGCGACGAGGTGCTCGTCGAGACCCCGGGCTACGAGCCGCTCGCGCGCATCGCGGAGGGGGTCGGCGCGAAGGTGGCGACCTTCGAGCGCGCGGCGCGGGAGGGCTATGCGCTCGATCCGGAGCGGGTCGCACGCGCGATGACTCCGCGCACGCGCGTGGTCGCGGTGAGCAACCTGCACAACCCGACCGGCGTGCGCACGGACGCGGGCGTGCTCCGCGCCATCGCGCGCATCGCGGAGGCCCAGGGCGCCGTCCTGCTCGTCGACGAGGTGTACGCGCCGTTCGACGCGCTCGTGGACGGGGCGGGCGTCTTTCGGGACAGCGCGCGGCGCCTCGCGCCGAACATCGTCGCCGTGTCGAGCCTGACGAAGTGCTACGGCCTCGGCGCCCAGCGGATCGGCTGGCTCCTCGGCCCGGCGGACGTCGTGGCCCGCGCGGAGGACGCCACGACCGCGAGCTGCGGCTCGCTTCCCCTCATCCATGCCCACGTGGCGCTCCACGCCTTCGCGCGGATCGCGCCGCTGGCGGATCGCGCACGATCCATGCTGCGGGGAAAGCGGGCGCGGGTCGCTCGCTGGATCGACTCGGAAGGGCTCGCCTGGAGCGCGCCGACCGAGGGACTCTTCGGGCTCGTCACGATTCCGGGCGCCGGCGACCTGACCGCGGCGATCGAGCGGGCCGCGCGCGAGCGCGAGGTGCTCGTGGCGGCGGGGTCCTTCTTCGGGGTGCCCGACGGCTTCCGCCTCGCGTGGTCGGCGTCGGACGCGGTCCTCGACGAGGGCCTCGTCCGACTTGCGGAGGCGCTGCGCGTCGTCCGGGGCTAAGCTCCCTGCACACCGGGCGCGCATCGGCGCACCCCCACGGCGGGACCCATGTCGAGCCTCCTCCACGTCTTCGGAAGCACGTTCCCCGCGTTCGGCGCCAGCCTGCTGCTCGGCGTGATGGTGGTCGCGAGCTACACGTTCGCGGTGGCCCTGGCCGCGGGGGCCAACGGCCGCCCGCGCACGCTCCAGGCCGCGCGCTTCGGCGCCTACGGCACGGTGGCCCTCATCTTCGTCGCCGTGGTGTGCCTGGCGTACGCGTTCGTGTCGCACGACTTCCGGATTCGCTACGTCGCGCACTACTCCGACCGCTCGATGCCCATCCAGTACCTGCTCACCGCCCTCTGGGGCGGGCAGGACGGGTCGCTCCTGTGGTGGCTGTTTCTCCTCAGCGTCTACATCGGCGCGTGCGTGAAGTGGCTCGGCAAGCGCCACCTCGAGCTCCAGCCGTACATCCTGGCGACGCTCATGGCGATCGTCCTCTTCTTCTGCGTCCTGATGGCGTTCGCGGCGAACCCGTTCGCGACCACCGTCGCCGGCGCCCGCGCGGACGGCGAGGGCCTCAATCCGCTCCTCCAGAACTACTGGATGGTCATTCACCCGCCGTGCCTCTACACGGGCTTCGTCGGCTGCTCGGTTCCCTTCGCCTTCGGCGTCGCCGCCCTCGTCACCGGCCGCCTCGATCAAGAGTGGATCGTCGCCTGCCGCAAGTGGCTGCTCTTCGCCTGGATGTTCCTCGGCATCGGCAACACGCTCGGCATGCTCTGGGCGTACGAGGAGCTCGGCTGGGGCGGCTACTGGGGGTGGGACCCGGTCGAGAACGCGGCGTTCATGCCGTTCATCACGGCGAGCGCCGTCGTCCACTCGATGATGATCCAGGAGCGCCGCGGGATGCTGAAGGTGTGGAACGTCTTCCTCATCGGGCTGACGTTCTTCCTCACCATCTTCGGCACCTTCCTCACCCGGTCCGGGATGATCGCGAGCGTCCACTCCTTCGCCCAGTCGTCGATCGGGACGTATTTCGCGGCGTTCCTGCTCCTCCTCGTCGCCTTCACCGCGACGCTCGTGATGTGGCGCTGGCCGGAGCTGAGGGACATCAAGCCGGAGCGGCGCCTGCGCCTGGCGGCGGTCGCTGCCGGGTGGCTCGTCATCGGGACGCTCCTCCCGGGGTTCTACTTCCTCTGGCACACGCCGCTGCCGGTCACGGCGCGGATCGCGGTCATCGCGCTCGTCGCGGGGGTCGCCGTCTTCGTGGCGCTCGAGATCGTCTTCCGCCGGATGACGCAGGGCCTCGACGTGCGCGCGCGGCGGCCGCACATCGAGTCGATCTTCTCCCGCGAGTTCACGTTCGTCCTCAACAACTGGATCCTCTGCAGCATCCTCTTCTTCATCCTGGTGGCGACGACGTTCCCGCTCATCAGCGAGGCGCTGACCGGCGACAAGGTCACCGTCGGCCCGCAGTTCTACAAGGCGTGGCTGCAGCCGCTGGGGCTCCTCCTCATCTTCCTCATGGGCGTGGGGACGCTCTTCGGCTGGAAGAAGACGAGCCCCGAGGCGCTCCGGCGCGTCTTCCGTGCTCCGGCGATCGCGTGGCTCGTCGCGGTCATCCTCCAGTTCGCGGTCGGCGGCGCCCTGGGCTTTCCCGCGGTGGTCTACGGCGACGCGATCTACCCGGGCGCGCTCGGAGCGGCGCTCCGCACGTTCAACGCGTACACGCCGGTCATCGGCATCTCGCTCTGCGTCTTCAACGCCGCGGTCATCGTGCAGGAGTTCGTGCTGCTCTTCCGCGCCCGTGCGCGGACGGGCGCCAGCGCGCGCACGCCCGCCATCCTCTGGTGGCTCGGCGGCGTCCCCGGGTTCGTCTACACGCTGTTCAGCCTGACGCCGGCGTCGCGCCGGCGCTACGGCGGCTACATCGTCCACCTCGGCATCGTGGTCATGTTCGTTGGCTTCACCGGCCAGTCCTGGAACGTCGACAAGGAAGCGTCGCTGTCGCCCGGCCAGAGCTACGAGGTCGCCGGCTACAAGATGACGTACGTGCGCGAGCACATGGAGCTCGACAACAACAAGCGCATGGTCTTCGCGGAGGTCGACGTCTCGAAGCACGGCGCGCCCCTCGCCCACCTCTCGCCGGCCAAGTTCATCTACAAGAAGCAGCCCGATTCCCCGACGACGGAGGTCGCGATCGAGCACCGCTTCGGCGACGACATCTACGTCATCGTGGGCTCCATCAACCCGCAGTCGAAGATCGCGGCGTTCCAGATCCACATCAACCCGCTGGTGACGTGGATCTGGCTCGGGTGCTTCTTCATCCTCATCCCGGGCAGCATCCTGTGCATGTGGCCGCAGATCGAGCTCGGCGAGTCACGCGTGTGGGCCGGGGCACGCGGCGTCGCCGCGATGGGGGCGAGCGTCCTGCTCGGGATCATGCTGGCGGCGACGCCGGCCGCCGGTCAGCCGCCGCCCGCCGAGCCGTCCATGGGCTCGATGGACGACATGAACGGGACGGTGCGCATCGACAGCGAGGCGGAGCGGGCGGTCTTCGGCGCGGTGATCTGCACCTGCGGTTGCCCGCGCAATCCCCTGACGACATGCAGCTGCTCGTTCGCGGAGGCGGCCCGGGAGCGCATCCGCGCGAAGATGAAGGCGGGGGAGACGCAAGAGCAGATCGTGGCGGAGTACGCCAAGCAGTACGGCTCGGACAAGCTCGCCGTGCCGCCGAACACGGGCCTCTACCGGATCATCTACGCCGTCCCCGTCCTCGCGATCGGGCTCGCCGCGTTCGGGCTCGCGCGGATGCTGCGGCGCTGGCGAAAGAACGACGACGACGACGGCCCCAAACCGCCGACGGCGGGGCCCGGCCCGAAGGACGCCTACGACAAGCGCCTCGACGACGAGCTGAAGGGCCTCGATGGCTGAGAAGAAAGCGCGGAAGGCGCGGGGGGCCCCGACCGCCATCGCGCGCGCGCGCGAGGCTGACGACGCCGAGCGGTCGCTCGGACGCGCGGTCGCCCTGGGGCTCCCGGCGCTCGCCGTCGTGGCCGCGGTGGTGGTCGGCCTGGTGGCGAGCCTCGGCTCGGGGCTCCTCGTCCTGGCGTCGGGCGCGCTCCTCGGCACGATCGCGCTCCTCTGGGCGAGCGTCCGCACGCTCAGCGGCGATGCGCCGCTCCCGGTCGATCTGGAGGCCATCGCGGCTCGTGGCCACAGCGTGGGCGACCTCGGCGAGCAGAAGACGCGCGTCCTGCGGGCGCTGAAGGATCTCGAGTCCGAGCACGCGCTCGGCAAGATCGACGACGCCGACTACGCCGCCATCGTCGCGCGCTATCGCGACGAGGCGAAGTCGGTGATGCGGCAGATGGACCTCGAGGTGGCGCCGTTGCGCGAAGAAGCCGAGCGGCTCGCGCGCGACTACCTGCAGAAGAAGGGCCTGGCGCCAGTGGGGGCCGCGGAGCCGGTGGAACCCTCCGACGGCGTGCCGAGCGAGCCCGAGGCCGCGAAGCCGGCGAGCGCCCGGCCCACGTGTGCGTCGTGCGGGACGTCGAACGACGCGGACGCGGCGTTCTGCAAGAAATGTGGCTCGGCGATGAAGCCGGCGAGCCCCGCGGAGACCGACGATGCCGCGAACTAGGGCGATCGCCTGGATCGCCGTCGTCGTCCTCCCCTTGCTGGCGTCGACGGCGCTCGCCCAGGACGCCGGCAAGGCCGCGCTCCCGACGGGCCATCCGCGTGTCGACGACGCGAACCCGCACGGGCACGCCGGCGGCGCGGCCGGCGGAGTGCCCGGCATGTTCGAGGCGCCCGCGGACGTCGAGGAGCCCGACGCCACCCAGGCGCCCGGCGCCATCGTCGTCGACCTCCACGACGCCGACGACAAGCCGGTGGCCCACCAGGAGGTGACGCTCGGTGTGCTGGTCAACTCGGCGGGCAACGGCGAGAACCGCAAGCACCTCCAGGCGACGACCGACGCGGCCGGCCGCGCCGTCTTCTCCGGGCTCGATCAGGCGAGCAACGTCGCGTACCGCGTCAGCGCGGCCTACCAGGGCGCGACCTTCGCGGCGACGCCGTTCCAGCTCCAGCAAGCGAAGGCGATGCACGTCGTCCTTCACGTGTATCCGGTGACGCACGACATCCAGCAAGCGCTGATCGTCGCCGAGGCCACCGTCGCGTGCGAGGTGCACGACGATCACATCCAGGTCGAGGAGGCGCTGACCCTCTACAACCTCGGCCGGACCGCCTGGATCCCCGACGACGTCCGCATGAAGCTACCTGCCGGTTTCTCGTCGTTCGGCGTGCAGCCTTCGATGAGCGACCAGGGCGTGGACGCCGTGGAGGGGAGCGCCCGGCTGCACGGCACGTTCCCTCCCGGCCGACACTCGGTCGAGTTTCACTGGGTGGTCCCCTGGTCGGGGGAGCGGGACGTGCACTTCGACGCGGGTCTGCCTCCGCACGTCGCCATCGCGCGCGTGATGATGCCGGCGACTTCGGACGTCAAGCTGGTCGCCGACGGGTTCCCTCCGACCGAGATCAAGCAGGACCAGGGACAGAGCTTCCTGGTGACGGAGCGGCGCCTCCGACCCGACGACCCCAAGCTCACGTCGGTCGGCGTGAGCCTCCACGACCTGCCGGCGCCGGGACGCGGACGCTCGCTGAGCTCCCTGCTGGCGGCCTGGGTGCCGGACATGTTCGATCCTCCGGCCGACGTCGAGGAGCCCGAGCCGATGCGCCCCCCCGGGGTCATCGTGGTGGACCTCCGCGACGCGGACGAGAAGCCGGTCGCCCGCGAGGAGGTGACGCTCGGGGTGCTCATCAACTCGGTGGCCAAGGGCGACAGCCGCCGGCACGTCCAGGCGACGACCGACGAGGCGGGGCGCGTGACGTTCGCGGGGCTGGAGCTGGCCAGCAACATCGCCTACCGCGTGAGCGTCGGATACCAGGGGGGCGCGTTCGCGGCGACGCCGTTCCAGCTCCAGCAGGCGAAGGCGATGCACGTCGTCCTGCACGTGTACCCCGTCACGCACGACGCGCAGCACGTCGTCTCGGAGATCACCGTCGCGAGCGAGGTCCGCGAGGACCGCATCCAGGTCGAGCAGGCGCTCACGATCTACAACCTCGGTCGCTCCGCCTGGGTCCCCGACGACGTGCGTCTGAAGCTCCCGGCGGGATACACCGCGTTCAACGCGCAGGCCTCGATGAGCGACCAAGGCGTGGACGAGATCGAAGGTACGGGTCGACTGCGCGGAACGTTCCCGCCGGGACGCCACTCCGTCGTCTTTCGCTGGCAGGTGCCCTGGTCGGGAGACAAGGACGTCGACTTCGACGTGGGGATGCCCCCGCGCGTCGCGTTCGCGCGGGTCCTCATGCCGGCCACGTCGGACATCAAGCTGGTGGCGCCCGGATTTCCGCCGGCAGAGCTGACCCACGACCAGCAGGGCCAGAGCTTCCTGGTGACCGAGCGACAGCTCCTCCCCGGAGAGCCACCGCTCTCGGTCGCCGGGGTGGGCATCCACGACCTGCCGACGCCGGGACCGGGACGGCTCCTGGCCACCCTTCTCGCCGCGTGCGGCGTCGCCTCGGGCCTCGCCCTGGCGCTTTCGGGAAGGAGAGGGCGGTCGGTGGGCGGGGAGACGAAGAGCGCGCGCACGTCGCTGCTGGACGAGCTGGTGGAGCTGGAGAGAGCCCGCGAAAGCCGCGAGGTCGGCCCGAAGACCTACGAGCGGGTGCGCCGTGAGCTCATCGACGCCCTGGCCCGCACGCTCGTGAAAACTTGAAGTGTGCCCGTCTGTGGGCAAGATGCCGACAACGTTGGGCAGGGACCCCGGGAAGGACCTGAGGACAACTCGGCCCTTCGAGTTTCCCCCGTGCCATACCCGCGGCGTCCTCCCCTCGCTCCACAGCCGATGTCGCCATCAAGTGCTCGTCTCGGCTGACGTTTTGGCTTTCTCCCCGGTACCCACAGGCTCTATCGACACCTCTACAGATCTAATCTAAGGATGCTACCGAGATACGCCCGATGGAACTCACGGTACCGAAGAAGGACCTGCTCAAGCTCCTGACCCGCATGCAGGGCGTCGCCGAGCGGAAGAGCACCATGCCCGTTCTGTCGAACGTGCTGATGGCGGTCGACGGCCCGAGCGCGCTCCGCATTGCTGCGACGGATCTGTACCTGGCGCTCGTCGGCCGGGTGACGGTGGACGTGAGCAAGGGGGGCAGCGTCGCGGTGTCGGCGAAGGACCTCCTGGAGCGCGTACGGATGATGCCGGACGGCCCCATCCACCTCGCGTCGCAGGACAACGCGACGACGACCATCAAGGCCGCCGGGAGCGCGCGCCGTTACACCCTGCGCGGCATGCCGGGAGATGACTTCCCTCCCCTGCCGACGCCGTCCGAAGGGTCGCCTTCCCTCGCCATCGACGTCGACGTGCTCCAGGAGCTCGTCGCGAAGACGCACTTCTCGATCTCGGCCGACGAGACGCGCGCCCACCTGAACTCCGCGCTGTTCGAGTGGGACGGTGACCTCGTGCGCATGGTCACGACGGACGGACACCGCCTCTCGAAGATGGAGGTGAAGGTCACCGGGCGGCAAGCGTCGGCGACGATGCTGATCCCGCTCAAGGCCATCCAGGAGCTGCGGCGGCTCAGCGACGACATCGTCGCCGAGGCGAAGGAGGGCGCGAAGGAAGGGGCGCCGAAGGCCCAGCTGCAGATCACGCAGAGCGGCTCGAGCGCGTTCTTCCAGGGCGGGGGGATGTCGTTCGCGGTGCGCCTCGTGGACGCTCAGTTTCCGCCGTACTCGCAGGTCATCCCCCAGCAGAGCGAGAAGCTCGTGCGGGTGCCGAGGGCGCCCTTCGCGGACGCCCTGCGCGCGGTGTCGATCGCGGCCAGCGAGCGCACCGGCGGGGTGAAGCTGGCGCTCAGCAAGGGCACGATGCGGATCACGACCGAGTCGCCCGAGAGCGGCGAGGGGTTCGACGAGATCCCCATCGACTACGCCGGCGCGAACATGACGATCGGGTTCAACGCGAAGTACTTCCTCGACGTGCTGGGAGCGCTCGACGAGGACGAGGTGCAGCTGGGGCTCGGCGGAGAGCTCGATCCCGCGGTCGTGCGACCGGTGGGACCTCGGCAGTTTCTCGCCGTCGTGATGCCGATGCGCATCTGATCGCGGATGCTTCCGCTCGCGATCGAGTCGCTGAGCGTCCGTGCGTTTCGCAACCTGAGCCGCGTCGACGTCGCGCTCGGGCCTCGGTTCAACGTCGTCTCGGGCGACAACGGGCAGGGCAAGACCAACCTGCTCGAGGCGGTGTACGTGCTCGCGACCTCGCGGAGCTTCCGGACCTCGAGGCTGACGGAGCTCGTGGAGTCCGGCGAAGGCACCGCGAGCGTCCGGGGAAGGCTCCGCGAGGGGACGACGGAGCGCGAGCAGTCGGTCGGCGTCCGCCCCGGAATGCGCGCCGTTCGCGTCGACGGCAAGCGCCCGGCGACCCTGGCCGAGTACGCCGTCAGGACGCCCACGGTGGCCTTTCACCCCGGGGTCGTGACGTTGTCGGCGGGGTCGGGCGCGGACCGGCGCAAGCTGCTCGATCGGGTGTCGCTCTACCTGCGGCCAGGGTCGCTGAGCGACGCGGGGGGCTACCTCCGGGCGATGCGGGCGCGGCAACGCGTGCTGGAGAGCCGCGGGCCGGGCGCCGCGGACCTCGACGACTGGGAGGCGCTGATCGTCCAGCACGGGTCCGCGATGCGCGCGGCGCGAAGCGAAGCCGCGGCGAGGCTCGGGCCGGCGGCGGAGCGAGCCTTCGGCGGCATCGGGCCGAGCGGTCTGACGCTGGGCGTCTCGTACGCGCCCAGCGCTCCCGCCGACCCGGAGGACTTCCGCGCCCTGCTCGTGAAGAACCGGGCGCGGGATCGAGCGCGTGGGGCGGCGTCGGGCGGACCGCACCGCGACGAGCTGGCCCTCGAGCTCGGAGGGCGACCGATGCGGGGGATGGCGTCGCAGGGGCAACATCGGGCCGCCGTCCTCGCGCTCGAGCTGGCGGAGATCGAGGTCATCGGTGAGGCCCGCGGCGTGCGGCCGCTGCTGCTCCTCGACGACGTGTCGAGCGAGCTCGATCGAGCCCGGACGGCGGCTCTGTTCGCGGTCCTGAGCCACCAGCGGGGCCAGGTTCTGCTCACGACGACGCGGCCGGAGCTCATCGAAACCGGGGGGCTTTCCGGGGTGGATGAGCGCGTGGATTTTCGCGTTGTCGGCGGCCAGGTGCGGCGGGCCTAGAGCCCGGATTGGGGGGGCGGCGAGGCCCCGCTCTCTGCCGACGAGGCGAGGCGCGACGGCGGTGAGAAAAGTGCCCCAGCGACCATCGTAAGTATACGTAATCACGCCGAAACTGAGCCTTGATTCCCTTGCGAACGAGGGCCCGGCGACGTATACTTTGCACGTACCTCGACGCTCCTCGGTAGAGCCCCGGATGCCGGTCGCTCATCAAACCGAGTTCGTCCCGGCGACTCAAACCGGAAAGCTCGGGCATGACCAATCGAGGACTGCCCGCGAAGGACACCATCCCCCCGATGTCGAATGTGAGCACCCCGCAGACCAGCCCGCCCCCGTCGAGCTACGACAGCACCAGCATCACGGTCCTCGAAGGGCTCGAGGCGGTGCGCAAGCGTCCCGGGATGTACATCGGCGACGTGCACGACGGCTCCGGCTTGCACCATCTGGTCTGGGAGGTGGTCGACAACGCGGTCGACGAGCATCTCGGCGGGTTCTGTACGCGCATGGACGTCGTCATTCACTTCGACGGCTCCGTCACGGTGGAGGACAACGGGCGAGGGATCCCGGTCGGGATCATGCCGGAACGCGGCGTGAGCGCGGCCGAGGTCGTGATGACGGTGCTGCACGCCGGCGGCAAGTTCGATCACTCGAGCTACAAGGTCAGCGCCGGGCTCCACGGCGTCGGCGTGAGCGCGGTGAACGCGGTGAGCGAGTGGCTCAAGATGGAGATCCGCCGCGAGGGCCACGTCCACTTCCAGGAGTACCGCCGCGGGGCTCCGGTGGGACCCCTCGCCGTGATCGGTGACACGGACCGGACCGGCACGAAGATGTCGTTCAAGCCGGACGCCCAGATCTTCACCGTCACCGAGTTTCAGTTCGACATCCTGGCCAGCCGTCTGCGCGAGCTCTCGTTTCTCAACGCGGGGTTCCTCATCACGCTCACGGACGAGCGCGACGGCGGCCGGAAGGAGACCTTCCAGTACAAGGGCGGCATCAGCGAGTTCGTGGAGCACCTGAACAAGGCCAAGGAGCCGGTCCACGACAAGGTCATCTCCATCGTCGCCGAGCACACGGTGGAGGGAGGCGCGGCGCCCATCGGGATCGAGCTCGCGCTCCAGTGGAACGCGAGCTACTCGGAGCAGATTTTTTGTTACACGAACAACGTCCACAACCGGGACGGAGGAACCCACCTCACCGGCCTCCGCTCCGCGCTGACGAAGGTGTTCAACAGCTACGGCGCCGCGCAGAACCTCTTCAAGGAGGTCAAGAACGGGCTCCAGGGGGAGGACATCCGCGAGGGCCTCACCGCGGTCATCAGCATCAAGCACCCGGATCCTAGCTTCGACTCGCAGACGAAGAGCAAGCTCGTCTCGAGCGAGGTGAAGACCATCGTCGAGACGAGCGTCTACGACAAGCTGGGTCAGTTCTTCGAGGAGAACCCGCAGACCGCGCGGAAGATCGTCGAGAAGACGATCATGGCCGCCAAGGCGCGCGAGGCCGCGCGAAAGGCGCGCGAGGTCGTCCGCAAGGGCCAGCTCGACTACTCGACGCTCTCGGGGAAGCTCGCGGACTGTCAGACGCGTGATCCGGGCGAGGCCGAGCTCTACATCGTCGAGGGGGACAGCGCCGGCGGCTCCGCCAAGCAGGGGCGCGACCGGCGTTTCCAGGCCATCCTGCCGCTGCGGGGCAAGATCCTGAACGTCGAGCGGGCTCGCCTCGACAAGATGCTGTCGAGCGCGGAGATCGGAACGCTCATCGCGGCGCTCGGGTGCGGCATCGGGGAGGACAGCTTCGACGTCACCAAGGTCCGGTACAACCAGATCGTCCTGATGACGGACGCCGACGTCGACGGGAGCCACATCCGGACGCTGCTGCTCACGTTCTTCTACCGGCAGATGCCGGAGCTCATCGAGAAGGGGTACCTCTACATCGCCCAGCCTCCGCTTTATCGCGCGCGACGCGGGAAGAAGGACGTCTACCTGAAGGATCAGGCGCAGCTCGACCGCTTCTTCCTCGAGCACGGCGTCGAGGGGCTCGCCGTCCGCGCGAGCAAGGGGCCGACGCTGCAGGGCGACCCGCTGTTCCGTCTGGCCGAGCGGCTTCGCATGTTCCGGCGGGCTCTGTCGAAGCTCGACCGGCGCGCGGACGCCGGGATCATCAGCCACGTTCTCCACGCCGCGCCCCTCGGCAAGAACGAGCTCCGGGAGCGCAAGCGGGTGGAGGCCGCGGTACCGCTCATCCGTGCGCGTCTCGAGGCGAAGAAGCCGGACATCTTCCCGCTGGGAATCGAGGTCGACTGGGAGGTCGAGCACGGCGCGGCGCGCATCGCGATCACCCCCCGGCCGGGCGCGGCGGCGCGG
>JBEKGQ010000145.1:0-12599 GCA_050012715.1 Polyangiaceae bacterium | reverse complement strand
ATGCCGTCGCCGTTGCGGAGGATGGAGCACAGGCGCGCGTGGCCGTACTGGACGTAGAAGACCGGGTTGTCGAGCGAGGCCTTCTTCGCGAGCTCGATGTCGAACTCGACGTTCGAGTTCGCGCTCCGCGACAGGAAGAAGAACCGCAGCGCGTCGGCGCCCGCGCCTTTGCGGGCGGCTCCCTCGTCGATCTCGTCCATCACCTCGTCGACGGTGACGATGTTGCCGGCGCGCTTGCCCATCTTCACCGCCTCGCCGCCCTTGGTCAGGAAGACGAGCTGGTACTGGATGGCCTCGAACCGATCCGCGGGCAGGCCGAGCGCGACGAGCGCGTTGCGCACCCGCACCGGGTAGCTGCCGTGGTCGGCGCCGAGCACGATGACGAGGCGGTCGTAGCCGCGCGCGACCTTGTCCGCGAAGTAGGCGATGTCCGACGCGAAGTACGCCCACGTGCCGTCGCTCTTCCGGACGACGCGGTCCTTCTCGTCGCTCGAGCCCTCGGGGGCCTTGAAGAAGAGCGCGCCCTCCTTGGCCACGAGGTGATCGCTCGCCTCGAGCAGGCGGATGACCGCGTCGACCGCGCCCCAGCGGTGCAGGCCCTCCTCGCTCGTCCACACGTCGAAGAAGATGCGGAGCTCCGCGAGCGACGGCCGGATCCCGGGCAGCGTGCGCGAGCCGGGGATGCCGCGGAGCATCCAGGTGATGCAGATGCGGCCGAGCGTCTCGACGTCGGCCTGGAGGAGCTTCGGGTCGACGGTGCCGAGCCACTTCGCGAGCTCGGCGACGTAGGCCCCCTTGTAGCCGTCCTCGGGCGGGGGGCGCCCCTCGGCGGCCGCGCGCACGCTCTCGGCCAGGAGGCGCACCTGGTTGCCGCGGTCGTTGATGTAGTACTCGCGCGTGACGCGGCTTCCGGTCGCCTCGAGGAGGCGCCCGATGGAGTCGCCGAGGGTGGCGTTGCGGCCGGAGGCGACGGTGAGGGGCCCGGTCGGGTTCGCGCTGACGAACTCGAGGTTCACCCGCTCGCCGGTCGCGGCGGGGGCGCGGCCCCAGGACCGGCCGGCGCGCCGGATGTCGGCGAGCTCACGAGGGCCTCGGCGATCGCGCGCGGCGGCTTGCCCGCCTTCTTCGTGAGGACCATGGCGACGTTCGTGGCGAGGTCGCCGTGCTCGGGGCGCTTCGGACGCTCGAGGACGTAGGTCGCCCCGCGGGCGAGCTCCTCCATCCCCATGGACGCGAGGGCGAGGCTCAGCGACGCGCGGACCCGGTCGGCGACACTCATCGGCTCCCTTCTTTATCAGGGCCTACGAGGGAATGCCCGCGGTCAGCGACCCGAGCTGCGTCGCCTTCCAGCGCGTCTCCTCGAGCTCCCGCTCGGGGACGCTGTCGGCGACGATGCCGCCGCCGGTGAAATACTCGGCCTCGTCGCCGTCGCAGGCCCCACCGCGCGATCCGCCCTGCACCGTGCGGATGGCCATCGCCAGCTCCAGCCGCCCGTCGTGGCCGACCCAGCCGAAGGCGCCCGTGTACGCCCCCCGCCGCCAGGGCTCGAGCTTCGCGATGACCTCCATCGCGCGGACCTTCGGCGCCCCGGTGATGCTCCCGCAGGGCAGCACCGCGCGCGCCACGTCGTCGAGCGTCGCCGCCGTCGCCCGTCGCGCCACGACCTCGGCGACCCGGCTCCACACCGTGCGCCCGGGAAGGACCCGGGGCTCCCCGAGGACGCGCACGCTCCCCGGCACCGCCACGCGTCCGAGGTCGCTCCGGTGCACGTCGACCGCCATCGTCAGCTCCGCTCGCTCCTTCGGGTCCGCGTCGAGCAGCGCGGCCAGGCGGCGGTCCTCGACTGCGTCGGCTCCGCGCGGGCGCGTCCCCTTCACGGGGCACGTGCGGAGCCGGTCGCCCCGCACCGAGAGCGCCAGCTCGGGACTGGCGCCGCACACGAAGTTATCCCCCAGGTCTTGAAGGAAACCCCAGGGGGCCGGCGCGGCGTCGAGGAGCGACGCGAGCAACGTGAGCCTATCGCCGCGAACGCGCAGACGAATGCGCCGCGCGAGGTTGACCTCGTAGAGGTCCCCCGCGGCGATGAGGGCCAGCGCGGACCGCACGCGGTCGAGGTGCGCCTCGTCGGGCTCGTCCCCCGGGAGCTGCTCGACCGCGAGCGCCAGCGTGGGGGGCATGCGGGGAGCGGTGCGGACCGCCGCGAGGAGCGACGCGATGCTCTTCTCGTCGTCCCCCACCGCCGCCACCTCGCCGGTCGCGTGGTCGATCCGGAGGACCGCGCCATAGCGGCGCCAGGCGGGGCGATCGCGAGGCGTCGGGCGGCGGTCCTCGGGGTGGCGCGTCCAGCCGGGGCGCTCGCCGGCGCGGAGGGCTTCGTAGGGGATGACGCCGATCCAGCGGGGCGCGGGCGCGAGCGCGAACGCGGGCGCGAGCGCGGACGCGGGCGCGGGCGGAGGCACGAGGTCGTCGCTCGCCTCGACGGGCTCGCACGCGACGAAGCTCCACCGGGCGTCCTCGGGACGGGGGGCACCGGCGGGCCGACTGACGAGGACGGCAAGCCCGGGCCGGCCGGCGAGGGCGCGCGCCAGGGCCAGCGGATCCGGGGGCAAGCGGACGATGCGGACCACGGGCACGGCGGCCGGTTCTCTAGCACGCGGGTGGACCGCCGACGGTCCTTGGCGCGAGGCGCCTTCGGGGGTAAATCCCCCGCCGTGCGTCACCTCGGCTTCCTTGCTTTCCCGCTTCTCCTCCTCTCGTGCGACTCGCAGGCGAGCGGAACGATCCAGATCATCACCGGCGAGGAGACGGACACCTTCACCCAGTCGCCCGTCCCGACGCAGATCCTCGTGCAGGCCCAGGACCCGACGACGGGCGACCTGACGACCCTCGCGACGGCCCCCTACCCGACCGACACGATCGACCTCGGCAACCAGGACCAGGACGCGGTGGCCTCGCTGGTCGTCACGGCGGAGGACGCCAACGGGAACGCGCTGATCTACGGCTCGACGATCCCGCTCCAGTACGGCGCGCTCGACGGCGAGACGCTCCCGGTCTTCGTGCAGCGCATGGGCCAGAACGCCCGCCTGCCGAACCCGCCCACCGACGCCCGGCAGTACCCGGTCGTGTCGGTGCTGAGCGATCGCTTCCTCGTCATCGCCGGCGGCGTCGACCCGACGCTCAACTCGACCACGCAGGTCTACGACTTCGCGCAGTACGACCTCCTGACGCCGGCCCCGAGCCTCCCGATCGTGCCGGCGTCGATGCCCCTGATGGGCACGGTGGCGCTCCTCATCGATACGGCGGGGGACGGGAACTTCTTCGACTTTTCGCAGGACACGGGGACGTCGGTGTCACCGCCCGCGGGCTTCGCGTTCAGCGACGTCGCCGGAGGGCAGACCGTCTACGACAACACCGACGGCTACATCTTCGTGGTCGGCGCGACCCGAACGAGCGCCAGCGGCCCGGCGACGGCGGCGGTGCTCAAGATCGACACCACCGACACGAGCAACTCCGACTACCCGTACGGCAACCTGTCGTGGCTCACCCTGTCCGCGAAGCGCCTGGGGGCCTCGGCGACGTGGGTCGAGGGCAATACTACCGGCCTCCTCGTCGTGGCCGGTGGCAGCTCGAGCGCCCCGGGGGTGGAGACGATTGCCAACGGGCAGACGACGGGGGCCACCCTCCCGTACCCGCCCGACCCGTCGACGGGCTCGGGGATGACGGACCTCCTGGACAGCGGTGAGGTGCTCGTCGGCGGTGGCGTGATGCCCGATGGCTCGGACCCCGGCGTCCGCGAGCTCGCTACCAACTGCAGCCCGTGCGTACCGGTGACGTGGGCCAAGACGTTGCCCACGACGGCCGGCCCCGCGGTCGTCCTGACGAACGCGTACACCTTCACCTTGGTCGCGGACACGGCATTCCTCGTCGGGAACGAGCCGAGCTCCGGGCTGACCCACACGTTCACGCTGAACAGCGCCGGCGCGACCGAGGTGCCCACCAAGGTCCCGCACACGAACGCCGCCGCCATCGCCTCCCCGACCCTCGGGACGGTCCTCTTCTTCGGCGGCGCAAACGAGCTCGAGTCGTTCACCCCGGCGCCCGTGCTCACCCCGTCCACCGGGACCGACGGCGGAACCGGCGACGGCGGAACCGGCGACGGCGGAACCGGCGACGGCGGCTAGAGCCCGGCGGCATCGGGTCGAAATGCAGGCGTGGGCGGTTGTGGCTGGCACTCATTCATTTCGACCCGTGCCGTCGGGCGTCGCCCCCCCGCGCGTCGCCCGCTCGCTTTTGGCGTCTTGCCGGTCGCGTGGGCTACGCTTGTGGGGTGACGGACCGCAAGATGCTGCAGACGCAGTTCTCGGTGAGGGCGACCAGCCTGGCCGAGAGCTTCCGCAGCACCGTGGGGCGTCTGCGCGTCGGCCCGCACGGGTTCGTACCGGACATGACGGCGCCCGAAGGGCCGTCGACCGGCGGCGGCGTCCAGTCGACCCAGCACGTGCGGCTCGTGCCCCCGCAGCCCAACATGCCGACCCTCGTCGTCGGCTCGCTGAACCCGAAGGACGGCACCGCGGAGCTGAGGACGCTCGAGTACGTCGACGCGATCAGCCGCGAGCGTTTCCGGCAAGGCGCGCCGCTCGACCCGACGCAGTACACGCAGTTCCTCCAGTCGGCGCAGGGCTTCCTCGCCGCGTGCGGCATGCGCGTGACCTACGCCGGGCCGCCGGCGGAGCTGCTCGCGCGGGTGATGGCCCCGACGCCGTCGATGACGCCCCCGAGCGGCGCCGGCCGGATCGTCGTCGGCATCCTCGGCGCGATCGTGCTCGTGGGCATCCTCGCGGCCGCGCTCGCGTGGTTCTACCTCAAGAAATGACGCGGCCCTCGAGCGGCGCCACCGCGCTCGCTCCCGGCCAGACGACGCAGCGAACGAGGGCGCCCTGCCCGGTCACCGACGCGCCGTCGCCGACGACGGTGCGATCGAGCACGACGCCGTCCGCGATGCGCGCGCCCGGGGCGAGCCAGTGGGTCCGTCCGCGGGCCGCGAGCCAGCCGACGTTCGCGTCGAGGTAGCTCGCCGTCGTCCCGATGTCGTACCAGGCGCCGGCGAACGAGTGCGCGCGGAGCACGTCGCCTCGGCCGAGCGCCGGCAGGTACACGTCCTCGATGAGCCCCCCGCGCTCGGGGAGGCGCGCCCGGAGGGCCCGGCCGAGGACGTGGACGCCGAGGAACTGACCGCCGCGGGCCTCCTCGGCGAAGCGCTCTTGCCGCAGGCGGACCACGCGGCCGGCCTCGTCGACGCCGACGCTCCCCTGCCCTCGCTCGAGTGGCTGCACGACGAGGGTCGCCACGACTCTCCCGCCCTCCGGAGCGGCCGCGTGCGCGGCGAGTAGCGCGGGGATGTCGACGTCCGCCAGGATGTCCGCGTTCCAGAGGAGGACGTCCCCCTCGCCCAGCCGCGCCTTGGCGTGCTCGATTCCTCCCGCCGTTCCGAGGAGGTCGACCTCCTCCGAGAGCATCACGCCGTGCTGCGCCGCGAAGGCGCGGAGCTGGTCGACGTGGTGATGCGCGTTGACGACGACGCGGGAGACGCCGCCGGCGCGGAGGCGCTCGACCGCGTGCGCCAGCGCCGGGCGGTCCCCCACCGGGACGAGGGCCTTGGCGCGGAGGTCGGTCAGCGGGCGAAGCCGCGTGCCGAGGCCGGCGGCGAGGACCATGGCGGGGAGCACGACGGGATTATCGCCAACTTGGCCGCCCGCGGCGCGCCGTAGTAGGAGCTGGCCATGCGCCGCTTGCCGGTCCTCTTCGCCCTGGCGCTGGGGCTCGCCCCCATCGCGGGCGCGTGCGGGTCGAACGGCGTGGGGATCAGCGCCTGCAAGACGATCGAGCAGGCCCGCTGCCAGCAGGTCCCCAATTGCCCCAACGTCGAGGTCTCGCCGCCCCTCTATTACACGAGCGGGTCGGCGGTCGACGCCTGCATCCAGTACTACGACACGGCGTGCCTCCACGGCCTGGCGAACGCCGTGACCCCCAGCAGCCTCGAGGTGAGCGCCTGCGTCTCGGCCATCAACGCGAGCTGCGAGGTCGTGGCGGCCCCACAGGCGTCGCCCGCGTGCTCGTGGCTCATCCCGCCCCAGGACGAGGACGCCGGAGACGCCGGGACCGACGGCGACGGCAGCGACGGGGCCGACTCCGGGGACTGAGCCGTCACTCCATCGGCGGCGGAGGGTCGGTCCCCGGGTCGTTCTCCTGCTCGACGGCCTCGACCGGCACGCGTACGCGCTCGGCGTGGACGCGCCGATCGAGCTCGACGCGCCAAAAGGACGGCGAGTCCCCGCTCTTGCAGCCGAGGGTGAGCGACGGCGCGGCGAGGAGCTCGAAGTCGTAGCCCGCGGGGTGCCGGCGCTCGCTCACGTGGCGGTGGCCGTGCATGACGAGCGTCGCGCCTATCTCGGCCAGCGTGTCGACGAAGGTCTTGCTGTCGTCGAGGCGCATGCCGATCTCGGTCGGCGCGCGCTTGCCGACCCCGACGGGGAGCTGGACGACGTGGTGGTGGACGAGGACGATGCGATGCCGGGCGTCCTTCCACGCGCGCGTCCCGGCGACCTCGTGGAGCCACGAGAGCTGCTCGGGACCGATGGCCCCGTTCTGGCGGAAGAAGGCGCGCTGCTTGCGCGAGCACGAGTCGAGCCCGACGACGATCGCGTCCGCCTCGTCGAGGGTCCGCTTCCACGCGCCGCACGGCTCGAGCTCGAGCCCCACCTGCTCGGCCACCTCGCGCCACCGCGCGCGCTTCGACTCGTGCGTCGGCTTCGGGCGCGCGCTGCTCGCGATCGGGAAGAGGTAGAGGTCGTGGTTGCCGGGGATGATGAAGATGCGCTTGCGATCGCGCCACGGAGCCAGCGCCGAGAGGACGAGCTCCCAGCCTTGCCCGTCGTCGGTGCAGTCCCCGGTGACGAAGACGGCGTCGACCTTCGCCTCGGTCACGGCCCGGACCGCCCGCAGGAGGCGCAGGTTCGTGTTGCGCGGCGTCGTCTCGAGCATCTGGGCGAGGGCCCCCTCGCCCGGCGGCCCGCCGGCCAGCGTCACCGCGCGCCGGGCCTCGAGTCGGCACGCCTTCGCCGCCGCGCGTTCGACGGGGTCGAGCAGCCCTCCGCTCTCACGCGCCGTCGGCACCGGGTGCCCGTAGCCCTCCGGATCGACGAGGGTGACGTCGGCCTTCTTCTTGTGCCGGTCGCGGAGCACGCGCCAGCCGGCCTCGGCCCAGCACGTCTCGAGCTTCTCACTCGCGGCATCGGCGACGTGGGTCGTCCGCTTGATGAGCTGCGCGCGATCGTGCAGCGTGTCGCCGAAGGACGAGACGTGAAAGTCGGAGACGTGGGCGACGACGAACGGCAAGCTACCCGCGTTCGTAGCATGCCGGCGCGACCGACCGCGGTCAGCGTCGGGCTCGCCTCACATGCCGCCGACGATGCGGAACGACTCGCCGTCGCGCACGAGGTCGAGCCGGTTGTCGGCCACCTTGTGGTGCCACTCGTCCGTCTTCACGCCGGGGAGCTTCCACGCCGCCGCGTACGTGTAGTCGACGTAGATGTGGTTCGTCTCGGTGAAGGTGAGGCGCCGGTAGCGCATCTCGTAGCGGATGCCGGCGGTGCGGAGGAAGTCACCGGTGAGAAACTCGCGGATCTTGTCGAAGTCCGCGTCGTCCTCGTTCCGGGTGTTCCCGCCGTCCTCGAAGTAGGTGGGGCTCATCAGCTTGAGCAGCTGGCCGACGTTCTTGTCCTCGAGCGCGTGCCGGTACTTCTCGCAGAAGAGGATCACGTCGCGGTTCTGCGCGTTGTCCTCGACGTCGGTGTTGGGGATGTACGTCTTGGAGCAGGCCAGCGTGGAGAGGCCCAGCATCAGGACGCCCAGGAGGGGCAGCAAGCGAAGCGTTCGAACGGGCGTCACGGTCGCGCACCCTACAGCAACTTGCGGGCCGACGCGCCTGCCCCCGTTTTCATTCGCAATCTCAGCTATCTGAGAGAGTCGGCGGTTGCCAGGATGTCACTCGCGTCGGGCCGGACCGAGGGTGCGGATGTCGAACTGTCAAACCGCCTCGATGGCGACGACGGCGAGGCCATCGGGCGGGGACGACGCGGCGAGGTCGCCGACGAAGCCCCCGTCCGTGAGCGGCAGGAGCGCCTGGTGGCCCACGCCACGAGCCCCGGAGGCCGCCACGCCGCGCTGCACGTGAAGGCGGCCGACGCGCGCGCGAGCATCCTGGGGCGACGCGGAGAGCAGAAGGGCCACCGCCCCGGGGACCACCGCATCGCCCGAGAGGGCGGCCGTCGTCGGGCCGCCTTCGTCGACCGCGACCACGACGACGCGGTCGGCGTCGCCGCCTTCGACGAGGAGCGTCGCGGCGGCGAGGGCCTCGAGCCCGGCGTACAGGCCGCCGCCGACCGAAAAGCTGGGGCCGGTGAGCCCGAACGCGATGGAGCACTCGCCCGCGACGGCGTTCGGTGAGGTGTAAGGGAAGACGCGCGGTGGGGCCGCCAGCGCGCCCCGTTCGCGGATGCGCGCCGCGTAGAGGGCGTTCGTCTCGACGGTCGCGAGCGCGCTGCCGACGACGATCCCGGCGCCCGCCAGGGGACCGGTGAGCGCCTCGAGCTGCCGGACGGCGGCGAGGGCCCAGTGAACCAGGCGGTCCGCGCGAGCGAGCCGGTCGACGGGCGTCCCGAGCGCCGCCGCCAGGGCCTCGAGCGGAGGCTCGGTCGGGATGAACGACGCCGCCCGCACGTAGACCGGGCGCGGTGCACGGGAGGGAGCGCCGGGCCGGGCGGCGAGGACGAGCGCCGCGTTCGCCCCCCCGAACGCGCTGGCCAGCTTCAGGGCGGTCCGTACGGTACCCGCCGTCGTCCGGTCGAGGAGCCGCGCCGGCGCCTGGGGGTCGAGCTCGCCCTCGCCCGCCGACGCCGGGAGGACCCCGCGAACGATGGCATCGCCACACGCGAGCAGCTCCAGCGCGCCGGCGGCCCCCAGGGTGTGACCGATCTGCGCCTTGAACGGGTGCACCACCGGGGTCCCCGGCTGCCCCGCGAGCGCCCGCGCGATGGCGCGCGCCTCCGCCGCGTCGTTGTAAGGGGTGGCCGTCGCGTGCGGGCTCACGAGCTCGATCTCGGGGCCGCCCGCCTCCACGAGCGCGGCCATCGCGGCGCGTGCGAGACCGGCGCCCTCGCGGTCGGGGGCCGTGATGTGCGACGCGTCCGACGATGCGCCGAAGCCCGTGACGAAGAGGCGCGCGGCACGCTCGCTCCGCGCCAGCGCCATCACCGCGGCGCCTTCTCCGAGGCTCATCCCGTCGCGGCCGACCCGGAACGGGCGTGGCGGCGGCGACGCGGTCGTCGCCCGCAGCGCCTCGAAGCCCGACGCGACGAACACGGTGACGTCGTCGAACCCGCCGGCGAGGACGACGTCGCAGCTGCCGCGCGCGAGGCACCGCGTCCCGAGGCCGACCGCCAGGACCGACGAGGCGCACGCCCCGAGGACGAGGATCGCCGGATCGAGGGGACGCCCGAGCGACCGCGCGGCTCGCGCCATCGGTCCGAAGTACGTCGCGGCCTCGGGATCGGCGAGGCGCTCGCCCCTCGCCAGCGCGGCGAACGCGCGCTCGGCCGCGCGCATCCCGCCGCTCGACGTGCCGAGGACGAGGCCGACCCGCTCGCGCCGCCACCCTGGTCGCGACCGATCGAGGTCCGCGACGCAAGCGTCGAGGGCCCGCTGGAGGAGCGCCGTCGCGCGCTCCTCGGTGTCCGCGATGAGGCCTCGCGCGACGAAAGGTCGCGCGAGCCCGGCAGCGACGAGCTCCGCGTCGCGGGTGATGCCCACGCGCGCCGCCTCCCCGACGGCGCCGGCGTGAACCGCCAGGGCGCCTTCGCCGAGCGCGGATACGGCCCCGAAGGCGACGATGGCCACGCCGCTCACGGCGCCGGCTCCCGGTCGGGATCCCCGAAGGCCTCGGGCGCCGGGGGAGCCGCGGACACGTCGTCGAGCGTGAGGTCGGCGACGAGGCCCGTCGTCGCGTCCTCGTAGCGGACATGGTCGCCGTCGGTCGGGTCCGCGCCGGCGCGGCATTCGTCGATCGACTCGAGGTGCCCCCGCGTACGGCGCGTCTCGAGGAGGCGCGCCCCTCTCTCGCAGGTCCCCGCCTGGACCTCGACCACCGCGCCGGCATCCCGGAGGAGCCAGGTGGAGGAGGCGCCTTCGCGCTGCGCCGCGAACAGCCTTCCTTCCAGCGGCGTGAAGAACCACGCGCGGAGGAACCCGATGGGCAGATCCCCGGGATCGTCGGCCGCCCCGCGTCGCAGGACTCCCAGCGGCGGCACGGCGACGCGCCAGCGCTCCCGGGTCACCCAGGCGTCGAGCATCGTCATCCCCGCCACGCCGACGAGGATCATGCGCAGCGCTTGCCCGGGCACGACCGCCAGCCCTCCTCGCCCGAGGATGACACGCCCGCTCCGGGGCTCCCGCAAGGCCACGCGCACCTCGGCCGTCCACGGCCTGGTCGTGCGCGACGCGCGCTCGTCGGCGAGCGCGGCCTTCAGGGCCGGCCACGTCTCCGGCGTCGCACCGTGCCAGGTCGTCGGCGGCGGCGCGCAGGAGGGGCACGCGAGCGCGAGGCACGACGCGAGGACGAGCCGCCCCACGCTACCCGCCGTCCAGCGCGACGGCGTACCCGTGTCCCCGGGCGAGACCGAGGACCAGCGCCTGGTCGACGCGACCCGACGCGATGCGCCCCACCGCGACCGCGATGGCGACGGCGCCGAGGCCGTCGTTCTCGCCCGCCGCCGCGACGCAGGCGATCCGCCGGCAGGCGCGCCACGGCGTCGACCCGAGGACGCGATCGACCTCGGCATTGACCCTCGGGACGATGACCTCGGCCACCCCGTCACGCGGCGACACGAGCGCCGACGAGGGCGCGACCTCACCCCGCCACTCGAGGGCCTGCCGCACGCGCACCACGACGCGAGCACCGCGCCGGCGGGCTCCGGCCTCCGTCTCGATGGCGACCGCCGCCGCCACCTCGTGGCGCACGGCTCCTTTCGTCGAAGGACCGTGCGCGAAGAGCGCCCCGAGCACCCGCTCGACGATGTCGCTCCTCGGCTCGACCGCACCGGCCACGATCCTCGGCGCCTCGCCGGCGGCGACGAGCTGCATCGCCTGGAAGAAGGCGCTCTCGCCGCTCGTCGCGAGGTCGGCGGTCGCGAACGCCGGTCCGTGCAAGCCGAGATAGATCGACACGTGCCCCACCGGGGAGCTCGGCACGAGGTTGGGGAACTCCGCCGGGCTGGCGGAGCGCACGCCCCGGTCGAAGATGCGGTGCATGAACGCGGCCGAGCCGTCGACGTTGCCGAACGCGCTCCCGAGGACGAGCCCCGTCGCCCCGCTCGCGGGACCGGAGTCCGCCAGCGCCTGCTCCACGACCACCGCTCCGAGCCGCGCCGCGCGGTCGAGGCGACGCGCGCGCATCGGGTCGAGGTGCGCATCGGGATCCGTCGCGCCGGCGGGTTGCGGCGAGCCGTCGACCACCGTTCCGCAGGCCTCCGTGCCCAGGCGCCCGAACGGGCCGAAGAGGGCGGCGCCCGTGATCGCGAGCATCGGCGGCGCGGGACTCGGCCGCGGCTCCGTATCCCGGCCCGGCTCGGCCAGGACGAGCACCGTGTCCATGCCGCCGAAGCCGAAAGCGTTGGAGATCGCCGCACGGACGCGCGGGACCGAGCGTCCGACGCCGGGCACGTGGAGGAGCGCGAGCGATGGATCCGGTTCGTCGAGCCCGGCGGTGGGCACGAGGGTGCTCCGTGACAGGACGAGCGCGGTGATCGCGGCCTCGATCGCGCCGGCGGCGCCGAGCGAGTGACCGAGCTGCGCCTTGCTGCTCGACACCGGGATGCGCGCGAGCTCGGCGCCGAGCGCCGCGGCGAGGGCCGCGGCCTCCATGGGATCGTTCAGCGGCGTCCCGGTGCCGTGCGCGCTCACGTAGTCGACGTCACGCGCCGAGAGCCCCGCCCGCGAGAGGGCCCGCTCGATGAGGGACGCGACGACCGCGCCATCGGGCGCCGGGTTCGTGATGTGGTGCGCCTCCGAGCCGAGGGCCCAGCCGGCGAGCTCGGCGATGGGCGCGACGCCGCGAGCCCGCGCCCGCTCGGCGCGCTCGAGGACGAGGAACCCCGCGCCCTCGCCGAGGCTCGTGCCCCGACGCCTTCGATCGAAGGGGCGACACGCTTCCGGATCGAGGGCGGCGAGGGCATTGAACCCGCTGAGCGTGAGCCGGCACAGGCCGTCGCTCCCTCCGGCCACGACGGCGTCGACGTCCCCGGCGAGCAGCCAGCCCGCTGCCACGACGAGCGCGTTGGCGCCGCTCGAGCAGGCGCTCGCGATCGTCCGGACGCGGGCGAACGGACCGAGGCGCTCGTCGAGGCGGTCGCCCGTCGCGGTGAGAGGATGCGCGAGCATGCCCGCGAGGACCTCGCGGTGCTCCGGCTCGGCGTGGAGCTGCGCCAGGAGCGGCTCGGTCTCGAACATCCCCCCGGTGGTCCCGCCCACGACGAGGCCCACGCGAG
>JBEKGQ010000144.1:0-11544 GCA_050012715.1 Polyangiaceae bacterium | reverse complement strand
CGGTGTCGCGCGGGAGCTCGATGACGAGCGCGGTCACCTCGCGGCGCTCGCCCATGTCGACGGCGCGGTCGATCGCGGCGAAGCGCTGCCCGGTCGCGATGCGCACGCTCGACGCCTGGCGCGACGCGGGGACCTCCACCGGCGTCCGCTCCGTCCCCGAGAGCGCCTGCTCGGCCTCGAGGAGCGGCTCGGGCATCAGGTTGCTCGCCGGAGCGTCGGTCGAGTCGCGGAAGCGCGCGAGGAATTCGGCGAGGTCGTGCGCGCCGAAGCGGCTGCCCTGCGCATAGAGGAAGGCGAGGAGCGCCTCGTACATGCGCCCCGCGTCGGGGTAGCGATCGCCGGCGTTCTTGGCCATCGCCGTCTTCAGGATGGCGACGAGCTCCGGCGGGGCGTCGGGGCGGAGGAGCTCGACCGGCGGGTACTCGCAGGCCTGCACGCGCCGCAGCGTCTCGAACGTGGTGGGCGCGCTGAACGGGTTCACCCCGGAGACGCACTCGTAGAGGATCGTCCCGAGCGAGAAGAGGTCGCTGCGGGCGTCGACGCTCTCGCCGCGCGCCTGCTCGGGGCTCATGTAGCCGAATTTTCCCTGGAGCTTGCGGGCGCGCGTGTCCTCCGGCGCCGCGGCGTCGAGCGCGCCCCGCGCCTTGGCGATGCCGAAGTCGGTGACCTTGACCTCGCCCTCGAACGAGACGAGCACGTTCTGCGGCGAGACGTCGCGGTGCACGATGCCGAGCGGCCGCATCTGCTCGTCGCGCCGGCGGTGCGCGTGGTCGAGCCCCTTGGCGACCTCCGAGGCCACGTAGACGCCGAGCTGGATCGGGAGGACGAGCTGCTGCCGCCGCGACCGCGCGAGGAAGCTCGCGAGGTCGAGGCCGTGCACGTACTCCATCGCGATGTAGTAGGCGACGGCCGGATCGGCGGTGGCGGGCGCGTCGCCGGCGGGCGTCTTCCCGAGGTCGAACACCTGGACGATGTTCGCGTGCGAGAGGCGGACGGCGAGCTTCGCCTCGTGGATGAACATCTCGACGAAGTCCTGGCTCCGCGCGAGCTCCGGCAGGATGCGCTTGATGACGAGGATCTTCTCGAAGCCTTCGACGCCGTAGCTCTTGGCCTTGAAGACCTCGGCCATCCCTCCTTGCCCGAGGCGTTCGAGCAAGCGATAGCGGCCGAATGCGGCATTCAACAGTGGGAGCCCCCGGTTGGAATCCGCAGAAAACCTATCACGTCGGGGGCGTCAGCGCTGGGGGGGCGGACCGGAGGAGACGGGAAAGGGAGGCGGCGCGACCGGGTGGCGGACGACGTAGATCGGGTTGGTGAACCCGAGCGGGGGCACGGGCATGAAGGGGAGCACGTCGTCCATCCGCCGCTCGCCGCGGGCGATGATCTGGACCCAGCCGTTGTCGGGCCCGACCGGGACCTCGATGTCGCGGTCGAACCGGATCGTGCGCGCCTCGGCCTCCTCGAGCGTGCCCGGCTCGGGCCCGATCTGCGTGGGGCGAGGAGCCACGTCGAAGCCCTGGACGACGCGCCCGCCGACCACGACGTCGACGTGGGTCACGTCGACCCACGGCGCGGCGCGCACGCGAACGTGGCCGGTCAGCGGGTCCTGCCCGGTCGTCACCTCGTCCCCGGGATGCACGCCGCCGAGCTCGAACTCGATGATCGGTCCGATCGTGACCGTCGCGTGGCCGCGCTTGATGTTCGCCACCACCGTGAGCGGGTCGACCGGGCGGGCTTCGTCGGTGGCGGCGGTCGCGTGCGGATCGAAGGTGACCATCGTCCGCGGGTAGCCGGCCCAGTGGAACTGGATGCGATGCGAGTCGCTGCTGCCGGTCGCGGTGAAGCGCCAGCCGAAGTTGAGGAGCGCCCAGTAATCGCGCAGGACCGCCTCGACGCGGTCGGGCTTCTCGCTGTCGTAGCCGTTGAAGACCTCGATGCCGTCGAAGTCGATGCGGTTGTGGATGCGCGTCCGCGGGAGCTTCGGGTCGAAGCCGATGTTGGAGAGGTAGCCGATGCCGCCGGGCAGGCGCGGGTGGTTCAGCTGGAAGTAGCGCGCCGGATCGCCGGCGCGCACCACCCGGAAGATGGCGTTCATCGAGGTGTGCTTGAAGGGCGGCACCTTCTGCGCGACCGGATACGGGAAGACGCCGAAGTGGCCGAAGCCCTTGTTGTAGGTGGTGACCTCGACGCCGGGGACGCTGAGAAATTCGCGGCCGAGGTCCATCGTCTCGATGGCCGAGGAGTAGTCGCCGACGAGGTTGTGCTCGGTGGGGACGGCGAAGTCGATGCCGGCGGCGGCGAGGGAGAGGACGCGGTCCTCGGGGGTGACCGGAGAGTCGAAGCTCGGGCGCGCGTGCACGTGGAGATCGCAGCCGAGAACGCCGGGCGTGGGGACGACGTGGCGCGGGGCGAGCTCGACCTCGGTGACGCGACCGGGCGCGATGTCGACGACCTTGGCGTCGATGCTCCACTCGATGCCCTTGGTGGCGGCGACGCGGTAGCGGCCCGACGGCAGCGGCGTGGACACGTCCCCGCGGAGGGCGTCGATGAGCGGGCCGGCGCCGGAGGCGCGGAAGTCCGGGCCGAAGCTCGGGTCGACGGTGCCGTCGACGCCGTGGACGAGGAGGCGCACCGTGAGCGGCTTGCGCGTGTCGGCGTCGACCACCGCGACGTGCAGGTCGCCCCCCGGCGAGACGTCGAGGACGAGGTCGCGCGGCGTCCCGGGCAGGAACGTGGCGAGGCCGCTGGAGCGCCCGGGGTCGATGGCGGCGTACCACTCGACGACGCTCGCGGGGACGTCGAGCGCGAAGGCGCCGTCGTTGCCCGCGTGGGCGCGCACCTGTGGGTTGCCCTGCGCGTCGCGGCCGAAGACGAGGGCGCGGTCGGTGCTCCCCGTGACGTGCCCGTGGACCGGCGCGGTGGGGAGGCCCGCGAGCTCGGCCAGCGTGCGCCACACCGTCGCGCTCGAGAGCCCCACGACGACGTCGAGCGACGCGAGCTTCCCCTCCGCGGGCGCGCCGGGCGGCGTCGTCACCGCGACGCGCATCGGCTCGCCCGGAGGCTGCGTCTCCTCCATGAGGGCCTCCACGACGACTGGCCCGGCGCGGGACAGGATGCCCAGGGGGTGCGGCTCCGCGTCGACGAGGAGCGCGCCTCCCGTCACCTGGGTGCGGTCGGCGATCTGGCCGACGCCGGAGACGAAGACGACCTGGCCCTCGCTGGAGAGCTCGGCGCGGAGGGCGATCGTGTGGTCCCCGGCGACGGCGGCGAGGGCGCCCGGCGTCGCGACGAGGTCGACGAGGAGCGCGTCGTGAGGTGCGTCGGCACGCAGCTCCAGGGTGGCGTCGATGGTGGCGTCGCCGACCGAGACCGGGAGCGTCGCGCGCAGGCCGTCGGGGGTGATGCGCAGCTCGTCGCGATCGAGGACCAGCGGGCGCGTCGTGCCGTCGACGACGAGGGCGAGATCGAGCTCACGACTGAGCGCGCCGTCGCGGCTTCGCACGCTGAGCTTGGCGGCCGCCGGGTGCAGGTCGAAGCTCGCGATGCGGCTCTCGAGACCGGTGGGCGAGCGTACCGGGGCGCGCGCGGTGCCGTGGCTGCGGGTCGCGAACGCCAGCCCGAACGCCACGAGCCCCGCGATGACGCCCATCGCGACGAGCTCGCCGAGCGGTCGTGACTCGCGCCTGCGTCCGCTGGACATCGCCGCTCAAACGATACCATCCGCGCGCGGGCCGGAGAGCGTCGCCACACGCTCGCGCTCGCCGGTGATGGCCAGCGACACCGCCAGCGACGGCTCCCCGCCGAGCGCGTCCGCGGCGTCCTCGCCCCACTCCACGAGCAGCATCGCGCCTTCCCGGCGCTGCTCCCGAAGGCCGAGCCGCGCCACCTCGGCGACGAGGTCGGGCCCGCGCAGACGGTAGAGGTCCGCGTGGACGAGGCGCCCTCGGGGCGTCGCGTACTCGTGCACCAGCGCGAACGTCGGGCTCGTCACCGCCCCCCCCACGCCGAAGGCGCGCGCGATCGCGCGGACGAGGAACGTCTTGCCCGCGCCGAGGTCCCCCGACAGGATCACGAGGTCGCCGGCCTCGAGGACGCGCGCGATGGCGGCCCCAAGCTGCTGCGTCGCGCGGCGCGTCGGCAGCGTGCAGACGGAGGGCGCGAGACTCAGGTCGCGCCGGGCTCCGGCTCGGGATCGCCCTTCGGCTCGCCGCGCGGTGCCGGCGCGTCGTCCTTGTCTTCGCTCTTCGGCTCGCTCTTCTCCCGTGCGCCTTTCGCCGCAAGCCCCTTCTTCTTGCCCTTGCCGGTCTTCGCGGGGACGGGCTTCTCTTCGACCTCTTCCTCCTCCTCGTCGTCCTCCTCCTCTTCGTCCTCGTCGGCGACGGCCTCGGCGGCCGTCTCGCCCTTCAGCTCGCGGATGCTCGCCGCGTCGCCGAGGCTCATCGAGAGCGTCGGGTTCTTTCGCGCCTCCTCCCAGAAGCGCGCGTAGAAGTACGACACGACGAGGGCGCTCAGGAGGCCGATGAGCTGGCTCGTCGACAGCTGGTACGGAATCGTCTGCGCGAAGCTCGCCGGCCGGAGGAGGACGTACGCCACGATCGGCGGCACGAACGCGAGCACGCGGGCCACCGCGCGGGCGCGCTTGTTCGCGATCCCGAGCGAGACGCCGAAGACGAAGCCGAGCGCCAGCAGCGTGAGGCACAGGGGGATGTAGACGTGCTTGTCGAGCGTCGGCCCGTAGCTGCCGCGCTCGACGTCGTCGCGCCACAGCTCGAGGAGGAAGCGGAGGAAGCCGTAACCGAACACGAAGAGGAAGAACACTTGCCCGCGGAAGCGCGTGTAGCGGCGCTGCCAGAGGAGCAGGATGAGGAGCGTGAGGCCGACGAGCGACTCGTAGAGCTGCGTCGGGTGGACCGGGAAGCTCGAGTTCATCTTCACGAGCTCCGACTCGATCGGCGTGCCGCGGTACACCTCGAGGTGGCGCACGTAGGCGGGGCTGCCCTCGCCGCTCGCGAGCGTGCCCGCCGCCCAGTGGGGGAAGGTGCCGAGCGTCTTCAGCCAGTGCGGCGCGCCGTCGGGCAGGCGCTGGCCGAAGTCGCAGCCGAAGAGGTAGCAGCCGATGCGCGTGATCATGAGCCCCGAGGCGAGGCTCGGCACCGCGTCGTCGGCCCAGGCGAGGAGGCGGATCTTCTTCGGCGCGAGGAACGCCCAGCTCCCGAGGAGACCGCCGATGAACCCGCCATAGGCGACGAGCCCGCCGTTCCGGAGGGCGAAGAGGTCGGTCACCGACTTGAACTCGTCGGGGTTCGTGATGGCGTAGAGGATGCGGGAGCCGGCGAGCGCGGCGAGGGCCGTCACCACGTAGCAGTTGGCCATCGCCTCCTTGGGCAGGCCGTCGCGCTCCGCGAGCGGGAGCGTCAGGTACCAGCCGACGACGAGCGAGACCCCGAGCATCACGCCGTACGCGTAGATGGGGACGTTCGGCGACTCGTAGGCCACCGTTTGCCACTTGTACGCGGCGCCGGCCGCGGCCGCCGCGACGACGGCCGCCGAGAGGGCGCCGCTGCGATCGCGCCGGCGCAGGGCCAGGACCGCGAACACGACCGCGATCGCGGCCACGGCCGCCAGCGCCCACCACAGCTTGAGGGGCATGTGCGGAAGCGGAATGCGAAAGAGGATCGGATGCATGGCTGGAGGGCCTTCGTTTACAAGAAAAAGGAGGGGAGCGCACTACGGGCGCGGCCCGTCCCCGCGTGACGCGGCGATATTTCGCGGGAGGCAGAACCGTTCGGGGGCCTGTGGTAGATCCGGGACTGTGATGGAGCGGCGAGCGTGGATCGGGATGGTCGGAATGGCCGCGGTGACCGCGGCAGCGTGCGTCCCGCCGGGCAGCGCGGGCGATCAGGACGCGGGCAAGGGCGGCCCGACCGCCGCTCATCCGACGGCGACGGCGGCGGCCACCGTCACCCCGTCGCTCGACGTCATGAAGGCCCCGTTCGAGGACGACTTCACGCGGCCCGACGCCGGCTCGACGGTCGCCTCGACCGCCCCTCCGTCTCCGAGCGGCTCGAGCGCCGCCCCGCCCGCTCCGCCGCCCGGCGACCCGGGCCCCGACTGGATGACGACGCAATCCGGCATCTGGCGCATCGAGGACGGGCACCTCTGCGGCGAGCACGCCAAGAACCACGGCATCTGGCTGAAGCGCACCCTGCCGGTCAACGCGCGCATCGAATTCGACGCCACCGCCATGTCCGCCGACGGTGACCTCAAAGCCGAGTACTGGGGGGACGGCCGCTCGTTCGCGACGTCGCTCTCCTACACGAACGCGACGAGCTACCTCACCATCTTCGGCGGCTGGCACAACAAGTTCCACGTTCTGGCCCGGCTCAACGAGCACGGCAACGACCGCAAGGAGATCACCGTCACGACCGACACGGACGATCCCCGCGAGAAGCCCGTCATCACCGGGCAGCGGTACCACTTCAAGGTCGAGCGCAGCGACGGCAAGACCGTCAAGTGGTGGGTCGACAACAACGAGATGCTCACCTGGGCGGACCCGGCGCCCCTGGCCGGCCTCGGCCACGATCACTTCGGCTTCAACGACTGGGACGTCAAGGTCTGCTTCGACAACGTGAAGGTCGTGCCTCTTCCGACGCTCTGAGACGGGCGCAGGGCCGTGCCGCAGCCGACCGAAATCGAGACGCTGGTCAGCGAGCTCGAGCTCGCCGTCGACCGCGTGCGCTCGCTCTACGAGCAGTACTTCATGGGCATCGAGAAGCTCGAGCCGACGGTGCCGCGCAAGGACGTCGACCGGCGGATCCACATTCTGCGCAAGGAGCAGATCCGGAACACGGCGCAGCGCTTCCGGTTCCAGATGATCATCCAGCGGTACAACACGTACCAGACGCACTGGCAGCGCATCTGCCGCGAAATCGAGGGCGGCACGTACAAGCGGCACGTCATCCGGGCCCAGCAGCGCTTCGGCGAGGGGACGGCGGCCCAGCGACGCCGGGACTCGCGGCGTCCCCCGCCCGCCGACGTGGCGTCCCTGGCGTTCGAGGCGGAGCTCGCCGAGCTGGACCGCGAGTTCGCCCCCGCCGGGGACATGGTTCCCATGCTCGAGCTCGACATGGAGCTGCTCCAGGAGCTCCCGGACTCGGGATCCCCGGCGCCGCGCGCCCCGGCGAGCTCGCCGCGGCTGCCGACGAGCGCGCCGCGAGCGCCCGCGAGCGCCCCGCGCCTGCCCGTGAGCGCCGCTCCGCCGCCGCGGCCCGGTCCACCGGGTCCCCTCCCGCGCGCCCCCTCCCTCGCCCCGCCCGCGAAGCTGGCCCCGCCGCTCCGCCCCGGCGCGGCGCCCTCCCTTCCACCGGCTCGACCTCCGGCGCCGGCGCCCCCGCCGAGGCCGCCGCCGGCCCCGGTCGCCCAGGCGCCCGCGGTCGCGAAGCCCCCGCCGGCCCCGGCAAAGCCGCCGGCGCCCGCACCGAAGCCGTCGCCCTCCGCGCCGCGCCCGCCGCACGACCTGCCGGACGAGCGGGTCCGGGCGATCTACGCCCAGTACGTCGACGCGAAGCGACGGCAGAATGAGTCGACCGCCGCCATCACCTACGACGCGGTCGCGAAGAGCCTGCGCGACTCGAGCGCCAAGCTCCGCGAGAAGCACGGCAAGCCCGTCGACTTCGAGGTGGCGATCAAGGACGGCAAGGCCATCCTGAAGCCGGTCATCAAGTAGCCGCGGCCCTCAGTGGTAGGCGCGCGGCGGATTCGGGGTCGGGCGCGACGAGACCGGGGGGCGGTCCTCCGTCAGGCGCTCGTCGCAGAAGAGGATCGCGCAGTGCTTGCTGTCGCTGTCCTGCATCCGGCTGCAGAGGGCGACCAGGTCCTCGTCGGCGTCGACGACGGTGCCCTCGGTGGGCTGCGCGGTGCGGGGATCGTAGTGACAATCGTCGAGCGCCACCCAGCGGCCTCGGAACTCGCGGTTGCCGCAGATGCTTTGCCAGGTCAGTCGACTACCCATTCGGTCCGTCCTCACGTCCCCTCTGACGCCCCATCGAATATACGGGCCTCGGCGAACGGTCAAGAAGGGGGTGTGGCACAGCGGAGACAGGCTCGCATTCGTTCAGTATCGGCCGGGGCGGCCTGGGGTACGGTGGCGGTCGAAATGCGGGTCGGGCGGGTCCTCGGGTGCGCTGTCCTGGCCCTCGTGGCGTGCGGAAGGCGCGAGATTCCCCGGCCGAACGCTGCGACGGCGAGCATTCCGGCGGTGCGACCCGGGCCCGGGGAGCGGCTGCGGGGGGCCTCCCTGCTCGGGACGGACGTCTGGGGACTGACCGACGGCTCGCTGCTGACGCCGGACGCCGCACCAGGGGCCCGGTCGTTCGAGCTCGATCCGCGCCTGCCCGGCCACCCGGCCTTGCGCGCCGGTGGGGCGGTGGCGACGGCGCTGTCGCCGGACGGGGCGACGCTCCTGGTCCTCACCTCCGGGTACAACCTCATCGAGGATCGGCACGCCGACCCGCCCGGGCCGAGGGGAAGCGAGTACGTCTTCGCCTACGACGTCGCGGGCGGAGCGCCCCGGGAGGTGCAGGTGCTCACGGTGGCGAACGCCTTCGGCGGGCTGGGGTTCGCTCCGGACGGGTCGCGCTTCTTCGTGAGCGGTGGGCCGGACGACGACGTTCACGCCTTCGTCCGCGCCGCCCCCGGAGGCCCGTGGACGGAGGCACTGCCGCCGATGCCGCTCGGGCACCTCGGCGGGCCCGGTCCCGGCGGCCTCGGCGATCGCGAGGGGCCCTACGCGGCCGGGCTCGCCGTAAGCGCGTCGGGCTCGCTGCTCGCGGTGGTCGCCCACGAGAACGACGCGCTGACGCTGGTCAGCACGCAGTCCCGACAGCGCACGGGGGAGGTCGGCCTGGTACCTCGGGGCGTGCCGGGGGGCGAGTTCCCGCGGGCGGTCACCATCGTCGGCGATGACCGCGCCTACGTGGCGAGCCAGCGGGACCACGAGGTCGTCGAGGTGAGCCTCGGGGCGCCACGGGTCGAGCGCCGCATCCCGGTCGGGGCGACGCCGACCGCCCTCGCCGTGAACCGGGCCGGCACCCGCCTCTACGTCGCCGACGCCGGCTCGGACGCGGTCAGCGTCGTCGACCTCGGCGCGGGACGCGAGCTCGCCCGCATCGCCACCACCGCCCCCGCGGAAGCCGTCTCCCCCGACCTCGGCCCCCTGCGGGGCTCGAACCCCAACGGCCTCGCCCTCTCCCCGGACGAGCGGACCCTCTACGTCACCAACGGCGGCAACAGCACGCTCGCCGTCGTCGCCCTCGACGCGACCGGCGGCGCCGGCCGCGTGACCGGTCTCGTCCCGACCGGCCTCTACCCCAACGCGGTCAGCGTCTCGCGCGACGGCCGCTGGCTCTACGTCGCGAACGCCCGCAGCGTCCCCGGCCCCAACCGGCACGGCCCCTGGTGGGACGCGGACCTCGCGCGCGAGAACCCCTACGCCCCGAGCGGCGGCAACGAGTACTCGCTGCAGCTCGAGCACGGGGGACTCCTCGCCTTCCCCGTCCCCGGCGACGCCGACCTCGCGAAGCTCACGCGCCAGGCCATCGCGAACGACTTCTCCGCCGACCTCGCCCATGCGCCGCCGGTCTTCCAGCGCCTCCGCGGCAAGGTGAAGCACGTCGTGTTCGTGGTGGCCGAGAACCGCACCTACGACCAGCTCTTCGGCGACCTGCGCGGCGCCGACGGCGACCCGAGCCTGCTCCACTGGGGCGAGGGCATCACGCCGAACCACCACGCGCTCGCGCGCGGCTTCGTGACGCTCGACCGGTTCTTCGCGTCGGGCGACGTCTCGGGCGACGGCTGGCAGTGGACCATGGGCGGACGCACGACCGACGTCGCCGAGAAGGGCATCCCCGTGCAGTACGGCGACCGGGGCAAGCACACCTTCGACTGGGAGGGCATGAACCGCGGCATCAACGTCGGGGTCGCCACCTTCGAGGAGCGGGTCCTCTCGAACCCGTTCACGCCGCCGGGGGAGCTGCCCGGGGCCATCGACGTCGCGGCGCCGGACGCGATGCTCTGGGACGCGGCGCTCGCGGCGGGCCGCTCGGCGCGCGCCTACGGCGTCTTCTGCGATCTCACCCGCTACGGGCTGCCCGACGGCGACCGCGCGCGGCTCCCGCTGCTCCACATGCCCGCGGAGACGCAGACGCGGGTCGCCTTCCCGACGCGCGCGTCGCTCGCGGGCATCGAGGACCCGTACTTCCGCGGGTTCGACATGCGTTTCCCGGACACCTGGCGTCTGGCGGAGTGGAAGCGCGAGCTCGATGGCTACGTCGCCGCGGGCGAGCTGCCGGCGCTCTCCATCGTGCGCCTGCCCCACGACCACCTGGGGAGCTTCTCGGACGCCATCGACGGCGTCGACACGCCCGACACGCAGATGGCCGATCACGACTGGGCGGTCGGGAGCCTCGTGGAGGCGCTCTCGCAGACGCCGTTCTGGGAGAGCACCGTCGTCGCGGTGGTCGAGGACGACGCGCAGAACGGCTCGGACCACGTGAACGCCCATCGCACGGTGGCGCTCCTCGGCGGGCCGCACGTGAAGCGCGGGGCGGTGGTCCACGCGCCGTACACGACGCCGGGCCTGCTCCGCACGATCGAGCTGCTCCTCGGCCTCGCGCCGCTGGGGCAGCACGACGCCGAGGCGCCGGCGATGGAGGACGTGCTGACCGAGCAGCCGGACCTGACGCCGTACGTGGCGATCGTGCCCGACGTGCTCCGGTCGACGAAGCTGCCGCTCCCGCCGCCGCGGCCCGGCGAGAAGGCGGCGCTCCCGCGGCACGACGCGGCGTGGTGGGCGGCCGCGACGGCGGGGTTCGACTTCGACGAGACGGACGCGGCCCCGGCGGCGGCGATGAACCGCGTGCTCTTCTGCGGCCTGGTCGACGACCGCGGCTGCGCGACCCCCGCGCCGGTCACGGCGAGCGTCGGAGCGGAGTAGCTGGCCGACCTTCGGGAGGACGTGGCGTGTGATTCACACGCCCTACTTGGGGTGGGCGGCGAAGAACTGCCACATGAGCGACGTCGCGTCGGGTCCGTCGGGATCGGTGAAGGTTCCCGCGGTGCTCCCGCCGCTCCACGCGTGGCCGAGGCCCGACACGAGGTAGTACTCGAGCATCGCGCCGCCGGACTTGGCGTCCTTGTACGTCGTCAGCGTGAACGACCTGCCACCCGCGCTTCCCTGCGTCGCCGCGCCGCTGCCGATGCTCGCCGATGCGCGGTCGTCGGTCTCGGTCCACTGGGCGACGATCTGCTGGCCGTTGACGTCGTTCACCGTGGTGTCCGCGGTGCCCTGGAAGACGATGACCGGCACCGGGCGCGCGTATGTCCCCATCGCGGCGAAGGCGGCGTCGCCCTGCGTCGCGGGCGGTGGGCCGCCCGACTGCGCGGCCTCGAGGGCCGACGTCTCGTCGGTGGCGGCCTCGTACTCGAGCCCCGAGTGCGCCCCCACCGCGGCGAACACGTCGGGGTACGTCGCCCCGAGGATCACCG
>JBEKGQ010000143.1:0-11546 GCA_050012715.1 Polyangiaceae bacterium | reverse complement strand
GCGACGGCCGCGGCGCTTGCCGCGACGAGCGCCGCCCAGCCCGAGTGCCGGGCCAAACCAAGAATGCGAAGGACCATCACGACAACTCTCCCTCGTAGGGCGTCACGGCTGCGAAGCATAGCTCGCGGGCCGACGGATGGGCGAGTATGCCCTGACGCGCCCGCATGGCCAAGGCTTCTCCTCCCGTCCCCGCCGTTCCCGCTCCGGCTCCGGGCTCCACCGCCGCTCCGGGCGCGCGGCCGGCCGGGGTCGCCATTCAGGCGGACAACCTCGAGGTGCTCGCCCTCGTCCCGACCGGGTCGGTCGACCTCGTCTACGTCGACCCTCCCTTCAACACCGGACGCCGCCAGACGCGGGCCGAGCTCCGCACCGTGCGCGACCCGTCGGGCGACCGCACCGGCTTCGGCGGCCACCGCTACCGCACGCTCCAGGTCGGCTCGCGCTCCTTCGCCGACGCGTTCGACGACTACCTCGCCTTCCTCGAGCCGCGCCTCGTCCACGCCCACCGCGTCCTCAAGCGCACCGGCAGCTTCTACCTCCACCTCGACTACCGCGAGGTGCACTACGCGAAGGTCCTCTGCGACGCCATCTTCGGGCGGGAGAGCTTCCTCAACGAGGTCGTCTGGGCCTACGACTACGGCGCCCGCACGCGCCGCCGCTGGCCGGCCAAGCACGACGACATTCTCGTCTACGTGAAGGACCCGGACGCGTACTTCTTCGACGCCGACGCGGTCGACCGAATCCCGTACATGGCGCCCGGCCTCGTCGGCCCCGAGAAGGCGGCGCGCGGCAAGCTGCCGACCGACACCTGGTGGCACACCATCGTCAGCCCCACCGGCAAGGAGAAGCTCGGCTACCCGACGCAGAAGCCCCTCGGCATCCTGCGGCGCATCGTCGGCGCGTCGTGCCCTCGAGGCGGCGTCGTGCTCGACTTCTTCGCCGGCAGCGGAACCGCCGGCGCCGCCGCGCGGGAGCTCGGGCGGCGCTTCGTCCTCGTCGACGAGAGCCCCGAGGCGCTCGCGGTGATGAAGCGTCGCTTCGCCGGGGCGAAGGACGTCGTGTTCGTCGATGCCGCGCTAGACGCGCGCCGCCGCCGCGAACCCGGCCTCGAGATCGGCGCGGAGATCGCCCGCGTCCTCCAGGCCGACGGAGAGTCGCAAGAGGCCGTCGCCGATGCCGAGGTCGCGCCGCGCCTCCGGCGTTAGGCTCGCGTGGGTCATGATCGCCGGGTGCTCGGCGAGCGACTCGACGCCGCCGAGGCTCTCGGCGCACGCGAAGATGCGCAGCGCCTTGAGGAACGCCGTCGCCTGCGCCAGGGAGCCCTTCAGCTCGAAGGTGATCATCCCGCCCGGGCCCCTCATCTGCCGCTCGGCCAGCGCGTGTCCCGCGTGCGACGGCAGCCCGGGGTAGTGCACGCGCGCCACCTTCGGGTGCTTCGCCAGCCACTCCGCGATGCCGCGCGCGCTCGTCACGTGCTGCCTCATGCGGACGCCGAGCGTCTTCAGGCCGCGGAGGACGAGGTAGCAGTCGAACGGGCTCGGCACGCCGCCGACGGACTTCTGCAGGAAGTGGAGCTTCTCCCCGAGCGCGTCGTCGCTCGTCATCACCGCGCCGCCGACCACGTCGGAGTGCCCGTTGAGGTACTTCGTCGTCGAGTGGACGACGAGCGACGCCCCGAGGGCGAGCGGCTGCTGGAGCATCGGCGTCGCGAAGGTGTTGTCGACCGCCAGCGGGATGCTGCGCGCGCGCGCGATCTCCGCGATGGCGGCGATGTCGAAGATCTTGAGCATGGGGTTGCTCGGCGTCTCCATCCACACGAGGCGCGTGTTCGGGCGCATCGCCTCGCGGACGCGCGCCGGGTCGCTCATGTCGAGGAACGTCGCCTCGACGCCGAACTGCTTCATCACCTTGTCGAAGATGCGGAACGTCCCGCCGTAGACGTCGTCGCCGACGAGGACGTGGTCGCCGCTCCGGAGGGTCAGCAGCACCGCCGTCGTCGCGGCGCAGCCGCTGCCGAAGGCGATGCCGTGGGTGGCCCCCTCGAGCGCGGCGAGGCATCCCTCGAGCGCGGTGCGCGTCGGGTTGCCGGCCCGCGAGTAGTCGTAGCCCTTGTGCACGCCGGGGCCGTCCTGCGCGAACGTCGTCGCGAGGACGATGGGCGTCATCACGGCGCCGGAGATGGGGTCCGGCTCCTGGCCGGCGTGGATGCAGAGCGTGTCGAGCGAGGCGCGGGGAGGGGCGGACATGCTGCGCGGTTCGTAGCACAGGCGCGGCCCCCCGGGCGCCGGCCGGGGAGCACAGACGGGTCACGGCGCGAGCGGCGCAATCGCCGACAGCTTGGCCGACGCGATGATGAGGTGAAGCTCGCGGATCTTGCCGTCCGCGTCGACCTCGCACCGGGCGACGTAGCGCGGCGCCCACCGGGTGGCGTGCGAGTCGACCTCCGCCACGAGGGCCGGCAGGCCGTTGACGTCGCGCATCGCGAAGCGCCCGACGGCCTGGCTCTTCTTCTGCACGCCGAGGAAGAACCGCGCCACGCGATCGGGCCCGTGCACCGGCTGCAGCGCGGCCAGGAACTCGCCGCCGCCGTCGCTCGTGACGCGCGCGCCCTCGGCGAGGCAGGCCGCCGCCGCCGAGACGTCCTCGCTCAGGACCGCGGTCAGGAAGCGCTGCAGCGCGGCGAGCGTCACCGCGCTCAGGGTGGCCGGCGGCGGCCGGTGCGCGGCGTCGTGGGCGCGGTCGTACGCGCTCATCGCGGCGCGCGCGCGGTGGTGCGTCGTCTTCACGTTGGGCTCCGAGAGCGACAGCGCCGCCGCCGTCTCGCGGACCGAGTAGTCGAGCACGTCGCGGAGCAGGAGCACCGCGCGCTGCTGCGCGGTGAGGGCCTCGAGCGCGACGAGGAACGCGTACGACGCCGACTCGCGGAGGTCGTAGCGCGCGTCGGCGCCGCGCTCGGTCCCCGGCTCGCCCCCGAGGTCCTCGAGGTCGGCGGTCTCCACCGGGGCCGGCAGCCAGGGGCCCACGTACGCGCGGTGCTTGCGCCGGCGGAGCGCGTCGCGCGCCACGTTGACCGCGACGCGCGTCAGCCACGGGCGCAGCGGCGTGTCGAGCCGCGCCGGCGGGTGCTCGACGGCGCGGGCGAAGGTCTCCTGCACCACGTCGTCCGCGTCCGCCGCGCTCCCGGTCATGCGGTACGCCAGGCCCCACACGTAGCGCTCGTGCTCGCGGAACGCGGCGGCGACCTCTGGGCGCGCGGGCATCGCGGACGATTCGAGCACGTCGGGCTCGCCTCAGGCGACCTTCGGCATCTGCGCCGCGCTTGGCGCGGCCCGGGCCCCGAGCGACTCCGCCAGCTCCGCCGCGGCCCCCTCCGCGCTCGCGAGAGACGCGTCGAGGAGCATCCCGTCGCCCCCCACCCAGTCGCCCACGACGAAGACCCCCGGCGCATCCGGCACGCGCGGCCCCGGCCGCCCCGCCAGGCCGCCACCGCTCGCGGTCACGAGCGCGCTCGACGCCACCATCGCCGGCAGCCATCGCCGGTCGACGAGCACGTCGCGCCACCCGGGCTGCAGCCGGTCGAGCCACGCCTCGAGCTCCGCCGCGTCGCGCGCCGCGTCGGGCGGCTCCGTCGGCGGGAGGTACTTCATGGTGCTGACGAGCGCCGCGCCGTCGGGGGCCAGGCGCGCCGAGCGCGAGTGCACCGAGAAGTAGAGCGGGCGGTCGACGCCGAGGGCGAAGGTCGTCTTCGGGCGCGGCAGCGCCGTGAGCGCCACGTCGAGGCACGCCGCGCGCACCGGGACGGCGCGGTTCGCCCACGCCGCGAGGGCCTCCGAGGCGACGATGGACCGCGCGGCTGCGGAGCCGGTCGCGAGGACGAGCGCGCGGCACTCGACGGCGCCATCGCGGCCGCCCTCGTGGAGGCTCACGCGCCACCCCGCTCCCGATTGCCCCGACGTCCCCGACGGCGCGGCGCACGTCACGCGCGCACCGGATCGCACGACGGCTCCGGCCGCGCGCGCCACCGCCGCCGTGCCGTCGACCAGCGTCTGCCAGCCGCCGTCGAGGTAGACGACCCCGCTCCGTTGCCCGAGACGGAGCTGCTCGATGGCCGCCGCCGCGTCGAGCAGCGACGGCGCGTTCACGTACGTCGTCACGCGGATGAACGCCTCGATGGCGCCGCGCATGCCCTCGTCGGGTACGTTGGCGTCGAGCCAGGCGCCGAGCGTCACCCCCCGCAGCGGGCCGAGATCCATGGAGCCGAGGCGGGCGAGCAGGCGGGCACCCTGCACCTTGGCGGACCAGCCGAGGAGCCCCGTCGTGAGGAGCGAGGCGACGGTCGCGGGGAGCGCGTAGGGCTGCCCACCGAGCTCGGCGACCCCGCTCGCGGGCGGCCTCTTGCCGGTCCACCGGACCCCGAGACCCCCGAGGACCCGGGCTGCCGCCCCCCCGCGATAGAGGGCATGCGCCCCCTGGTTGAACGAGAACCCCTCGTGCACGTGCGTCGCGGCGCGACCGCCGAGGGCGCTGGCCCGCTCGAGGACGACGACGGCGAGCCCGCGCCGCGCCAGCAGCGCCGCCGTCGCGAGCCCGCCGAGACCGCCGCCGACGATGGCGACGTCGAAGATGTGTTCCGTGCGTTGGGTCATGCGTGTGCCTCCGAAGGGAGACACGCCGGGCGAGCGAAAAAGGTTACAGACGGCGTGCTACGGAGACCGGATGCACGCCAGCCACGCGACCTTCCTGGAGGCCATCGCCGCGAAGCGCCGTCTCTCCGTGCGCTTCTTCAGCCGCAAGGAAGGGCGAGAGCTCACGCGCACTTGCGCGCCGCTCGACTTCGGGCCGCTGCGGGGCGCGCTCCCTCCGGTCGACCACTACCAGCTCTGGGATCTCGAGCAGAAGCGCAAGCCGCAGAACCTCGCGCTCCTCGAGGGAGACATCGTGTCGATGACCCCCCTCGAGGAGACGTTCGAGCCGCGCGACATCATCACGTGGGCCTTCAAGCCGGGCGCGTGGCGGGTGCCGCGCGACTGGGCCGAGTTCAGCTGATGACCATCCAGTGGTACCCGGGTCACATGAACAAGGCCCGGCGGCTCATCGCCGAGGCGATGCCGAGCCACGACGTGGTCATCGAGGTGCTCGACGCGCGCATGCCCCGCGCGAGCGAGAACCCGGTGGTGCGGGAGCTCCGCGGGAGCAAGCCGTGCGTCAAGGTGCTGGCCAAGGCCGACCTCGCCGACCCCGACGTGACGCGCCTCTGGCTCCAGCACCTCGACGACCCGGGCCAGTCGGTGCGGGCGATCGCGATCAGCCAGAGCCGAGGCGCCGAGACGCGCGCGCGCGTCGCCGAGGTGTGCGGCGAGCTCGCGAAGCCCACGCGCGGTCGGACCACGGCGCGGGCGATGATCGTCGGCATCCCCAACGTCGGCAAGTCGACCCTCATCAACACCCTCGCCCACCGCGCGGTCGCCAAGGTCGGCGACGAGCCCGCGGTCACCAAGGCGGTCCAGATCGTCACCCTGCAGAACGGGATGACCCTCTCGGACAACCCGGGCATCCTCTGGCCGCGGATCGAAGACCAGGGCGACACGATGCGGCTCGGGTTCGGCGGCGCCTTCCCCGACGTCACCCTCGACTTCGAGAACGTCGCCCTCTTCGGCGGGGCGCTCCTGCTCGAGCGCTATCCCCAGCTCCTCGCGCAGCGCTACAAGCTGACGGCGATGCCACCCGACGCCGACGCGCTCCTCGTCGACATCGGCCGTCGTCGAGGGTGCCTCCGCGCGGGCGGCGTCGTCGACCGCCACAAGGCGGCGGACGTCCTCATTCACGACTTTCGCAGCGGGGTCCTCGGCCGCATCAGCCTCGAGCGGCCCTGAGGGCCCCCGCCCGCCCCGCGCCCTACGCCTTCGCGGGGGCCGCCGCCGGCGTCGCCGCCGGCGTCGCGGTCGGCTCGCCGACGGTCGCCAGGGCCGCCTTCTTCGCCTTCCGCGTCGCCGACGCCACCGCCCAGCTGTGCAGCAGCGCCGTCGTGGACTCGGCCACGGCGAGCGCGGCCTTCTGGGCCTGCAGCTTCGCGTTGACGACCGACCGTGCCGCGTCCAGGTCGCTCTGTGCCTGGATCGCGGCCTGATAGATCGCCGTCAGCGCCGCCTGCGTCGCGCTCGTGCCCCCGAGAATGATGGCCGCCGTCACGTGCTGCACGATGCCCGGCCATCTCTCCTCGAGCCGTGAGGAGCTCTCCTCGCTACGGCTCGAAGCCGGACCGCGTCGGGTACTTCCGCGCCTTCCACACGCGGAGCCCCTCCTCGAGCACGGTGACCTTCGTGAAGCCGTGCTCCATGAGCTTCTTCGCGAGCGTCCCGGACTCGGCCGACGGGCACGAGCAGTAGCAGACGAGCCACGCGTCCTTCGGGAGCTGATCGAAGTACGGATCCGGGTCGTAGAAGGGGACGCTCACCGCATCGACGATGTGGTCGCCGATGTAGTCCGAGGGGGCTCGCGCATCGAGGAGCGCCATCCGCGCCCCCGCGTCGAGCTGCGCCTTCACGACGTCGATCTTCGTCGACTGCGGCGTGGCGGTGAAGCCGATGGGCTCGGGGCCCTTCGGGTGGATCGGCACCGCGCCGAGGGGCATCGGCGGGAGCTTCGCCGGCTGCTTCCGCGTCGCGGGGACGGCGGCCCTCTGCCAGCTCCGGAGGAGCGCGAGGACGTCGTCGATGCCGGCGTCGCCGAGGCGCCCGCGAAACGCCGGCATCACCGTGCCCGGGCGCCCGTGCTCGATCGCCTGCCGCAGGAAGCCGTCGCTCGCGGCGCGCAGCAGATCGAAGCCGCCGATGCCGACGAACGGCCCCGAGTCGCCGTGCGGCCCGTGGCACGCCGCGCACTCGCGCTCGAAGAGGACGAGGCCGCGCGCCGGGTCGCCGTCGACCGGCGGGCGGTTGTCGAGCGCCACCTGCGGCCGATCGCTCCACGAGCGGAGGTACGCCACCACCGCGTTCGCGTCGTCGACGGTCAGCGGCCCGCTGCGGTACTGCGACCACGCCGACATCGTCGTGCCCCCGCGGCCCTCGAGGATCGCGAGGCGCAGGTAGCCATCCTCGACCGCCGCGAGGTAGTCCCCGTGCGAGAGCGACGGCGCCTGGTCCGCGGCGTAGCCGTCCCCGGTGGGGCCGTGGCAGACGGCGCACATGCGCCCGTAGAGCCGCTCGCCGCGGGCCTCCTGCGCGGTCTTCCGCGCGCCGCCGCACTCGAGGTTGCCGCTCGCCAGCGCCAGGAGGACGACGACGGCCACCTGGAGCAGCGGAAGCAGAGAGCGTCGAAGCATGGGGCGGCGGGCGGGCGGCGGGCGCGGCGAGCGGAGCCACCTTAAGCCAGTCGGTCGGCGGCGTCGAACGCACATCGTGCGACGAGGGCGCGAGCGGTCTCGGGCGGCAGGCCCTGCGCCGCGCGAGCGGCCCACGCGTCGATGCCGTCGTCGCCGGCGGTGAGGAGCATCGCCGCCGGGGTCGCCTGCGGTCGCGGCGCCTCGCCGGACCACACGTGGAGGAGCGACGCCGCCATCGCGAAGAGGTCCGCGCGATGGTCGAAGGGCTCGCCGCGGGCGACCTCGGGCGCGGCGTAGAGGAGCGTGCCGCGGAACGGCCCGGCGGGCAGGGGCGGCATCGACGGCGCGAGCGCGAGGCCGAAGTCGACCAGCGTCGCCTGCGCGGCGTCCTCCGCGACGAGCACGTTGGCCGGGCTCACGTCGCCGTGGACGACGCCCGCCGCGTGCACCGCGGCGAGCGCCGCGAAAGCCGCTCCGGCCGCCTTCGCGAGCCACCCCGGGTCGGCCTCCCTCGTGCGCGCCATCCGCGCGGCGAGCGGTGGCCAGGCGATGCGCTCCATGACGAGCCAGGGCCCGTGGGTGTCCTCGCCGGCGGCGACCAGCCGCGGCGCGCCGCGTCCGTCGAGGAGCCCGAGGAGGTGGCCCTCCGCCGTCAGGCGCTCGCGCATCCACGGCTCGGAGAGGGCGCGCGGCCCGAGTCGCTTGCACACGAGGGCCTCCCCGTCCCGCGCCACGGCGAAGACGTCGGTCGCGAGGCCGCCGCCGGCCCGGTCCGTCCCCGGCCGGAGGGTGAATCCCGCGGGAGCGGCGCGCGCGAGGCTCACAGCTTCCGCCGGACCACCGGGCCCTCGTCCTCGTCGTCGCCCAGGCCCTCGAGCTCGACCCTCGCGCCCGGCGCGGCGACGTCGGCGACGCGCGCCCGCGGCTCGCCCTCGGCGGGGTCGACGCGGAGGGGCGGCTCCCCGGCCGGCTCCGCGAGCTCCACCGGCGGCCCCTCGGGGCCCCCGCGCCGCGCGCGCTCCATGGCGGCGACCGCGCGGTGACCGGCGTCGCGCACGGCGACGACGGCGGACCGGAGGGCGCTGCGCGCGAAGAAGAGCGACAGCAGCGTGAGCACGAAGGGCACGACCACCTGCAGCGCCATCGTGACCGCCAGCATTCCCACGAGCATCATCAGGTGGAACCCCACCGAGAGCGGGAAGGGGGGCCGGCCAATCCCGCGGCGCGCCCGGCGCGCGGCTCGTTCGGCGCGGCGCTGGGCTCGCCGGGCCTGCCGCTGCGCGAAGCGGTCCATGCGCTCGCCGCGCTCGCCACGGTCGGCGCGGTCGGATGGGGCGCGGCCGGCGTGTCTGCCCGCGTACTTGCCCGCGCCCTCGTTCGGGCGGGCGCGCTCCTCGGCCCGGGGGCGCTCGCCGCCGAGCTTCGCGACGAGCGGCGCGAGGCGGGACGCGCGGCGGTCCGGATCCGGGTCGAGCATCTTCTCGAGCACCCCCACGAGCCGGTCGCTCGCGCGCCGGCCGAGCGCGGCGCGCACGTCGATGGCGAGCCCACGGTGGGGGAGCTCCTCGGGCTCGCGGCCGGTCAGCATCGTCATCGCCGTCGCGCCGAGCGCGTAGACGTCGGAGCCCGGGAGGGCTCGCCCCTGGAACTGCTCGGGCGCCATGTACCCGAACGTCCCGACCACGGTGGAGCCCCCCTCGGGGCGCAGCTTGTCGCGGACGGCGCCGAAGTCGACGAAGGCGAACGACCCGTCCGGTCGCCGGAGCACGTTGCCGGGCTTGAGGTCGCGGTGGATGACCGGCGGCGAGCGGCCGTGCAGGTAGTCGAGCACGTCGGACGCGTCGGCGAGCAGCCGCGCGATCTCCTTCTCGCCGAGGGTGACGCCGCGCTTGCGGAGCACGGCGAGGCTCTCGCCCTCGATCTTCTCCATGACGAGGTAGAGCGCGCCGTCCTCCTCGAAGCGGTCCACGTACCGCGGCAGCTTCGGGTGCGACAGGGACTGCAGGACGCGCGCCTCGCGCTCGGCGAGGTCGACGTCCTTCCACGACGCGGCGCCGCGCACGTCGAAGCGCTTGATCGCCACCGGCTGCCCGAGGCGCTTGTCGACCCCGTCGAACGTGCGCCCCTGCGACCCCTCGCCGAGCGTGCCGAGGACGACGAAGCGGCCGTCGTGGAGGGGCTCGGGCATCTACGCGGCCAGCGCGAACACGAGGTTGAGGACGAAGGCGAGGATGACCGAGTTGTAGGCGAAGCTGATGAGGGCGTGGAGCAGGACGGTGCGCCGGATCTGGCGGCTGGTCACGGTCACGTCGGACACCTGGAAGCACATGCCGATGGTGAACGCGAAGTAGGCGAAGTCGACGTAGCTCGGCGGCTCCTTGCCGGGGAGCTCCACCCCTCCGATGCCCTCGGCGTCGGCGCGGTAGTAGAGCCGCGCGTAGCGGAAGGCGAACGCGGTATGGGTGGTCCCCCACGCGAGCGCCACCGCGCCGAGGCAGAGGCCCGTGATGACGTGCCCGATCTGGGGACCGAACGAGTGTGCGTCGCGGACGAGCGCGGTGGCGGCGAGCAGGCTGACCGTGGAGGCGAGGGTCACGATGACGTAGACGAGCGTACGCCCGGGGTCCTCCGCGCCCGCCGCGGCGCGGGTCGCGCGCGCGTCGGCGCTGCCGAGGACGCCCCACGCGAGCACGAGGAGCGCGAGGCTCCCCGCGTTCCAGCCGACGAGGGCGGGCGCCGGCCCGGGCAGGTAGGGCGCCGCGACGACGTAGCCCGCCACGCCGGCGGCGAGCGAGAGCGCTACGCGAACGAGGGCGCGGCGAGGGTCGATGCGCGAACGGCGGGGCATGCGGGGTGGGCTCCTCCCGTCCCCGCGCGCCTCGCTCGAACTTCAGGGTGACCGACGGGGCTCGAACCCGCGACAACCGGAGCCACAATCCAGTGCTCTACCAAACTGAGCTACGGCCACCGCGTGACGGCCCGCACCATAGCTGCGCCCGCACGGCTTTCAAGGGAAACCGCCTAGCTCACCCCCGCCCAGGCCTTCTCGGCCGCCTTGGCGGCTCGCTCGACGCCCTCGTCGTCCGGCGCCCGCCCGGGCTCGACGGGCTTGCCGGTGCCGAGCATCCCCTCCACGGCCCCGCGCATGCCGCCCTCCAGCGCCACGAGGTCGTAGCCGCCCTCGAGGACGAGGGCCATCCGCCCGCCTGACGCGGCGTCGGTGACGCGCGCGACGGCGCGGGCCATCCACCCGTACGCCTCGGGGGTCAGCTCCATCTGGGCGAGGGGATCGCGCGCCGCCGCGTCGAAGCCGGCGCTGACGAGGACGAGCTCCGGCGCGTACGCCTCGAGGACGGGCAGGACGATGCGCTCGAACGCGCTCGCGTAGACCGCGTCGCCGCCCCCCGCGCCGAGGGGCACGTTCACCGTGTAGCCCTTGCCCTCGCCCTCGCCGACCTCGTCGAGGTCGCCCGTGCCCGGGTAGAAGGGGAACTGGTGCGTCGACAGGTAGAGGACGGCGGGGTCGCGCCAGAACATCTCCTGCGTGCCGTTGCCGTGGTGCACGTCCCAGTCGACGATGGCGACCCGCTGGACGCCCCGGGCCCGCGCGTGGGCGGCGGCGACGGCGACGTTGTTCAGCAGGCAGAAGCCCATGGCCTTGGCGGGGCGGGCGTGGTGCCCGGGGGGGCGCAAGAGGGCGGCGCCCTTGCGGACGGGGCCGTCGAGCATGGCGTCGACCATCGCCACGAGCGAGCCGGCGGCGAGCCGCGCGACGTCGACGCTCTGCGCGGAGACGTAGGTGTCCGGGTCGAGGTAGCCCGACTCGCCGCGGAGCTTCGAGAGCGCGTCGATGAAGCGGCGCTCGTGGACGCGGGCCAGCTCGTCGTCGGTGGCGGGGCGTGGGGTGACCGGGTGGAAGGTCGCGCCCGCAGCGGAACGGACGCCCGCGCGCGCCGCGACGAGCCGCTCCGGCCGCTCGGGGTGGTGGCCGAGGGGGGCGTGCGCGTCGAACCTCGTGTCGTCGACGAGGAGCACGTCGTCGCGTCCGCTGACTGCGTCGTCGGTCAATCGCCGTCCTCGCCTCGCACGTGCGACGCATGTTGCCGCGCTGACACGCCGAATGATAGCGTTTTTGCCGCCAGCGTGGGCCGCGTAGCGCGCGGCCTCTCTCGCCCGGGGAAGCCAAGAATGCGAATCAAGATCATCGCCGTCAACGCGCTCATCG
>JBEKGQ010000142.1:10771-22339 GCA_050012715.1 Polyangiaceae bacterium | reverse complement strand
TCTTTCCCCCATCGTGGTTCACGTGGACGATGCCGTGATTCGTCTTTCCCCCGTCGTGGTTCACGTGGACGATGCCGTGATTCGTCTTTCCCCCGTCGTGGTTCACGTGGACGCCGCCCTGGTTCGTCTTTCCCTTGTCGTCGTCCAGGTGGACGCCGCCCTGGTTCGTCTTTCCCCCGTCGTGGTTCACGTGGACGGCGCCCTGGTTCGTCTTTCCCTTGTCGTCGTCCAGGTGGACGCCGCCCTGGTTCGTCTTTCCCCCATCGTGGTTCACGTGGACGATGCCGTGATTCGTCTTTCCCCCGTCGTGGTTCACGTGGACGATGCCGTGATTCGTCTTTCCCCCGTCGTGGTTCACGTGGACGATGCCGTGATTCGTCTTTCCCCGGTCGTGGTTCACGTGGACGAGGGGATTTTCGGCCGGATCGACCGCACCACGCCTCGATGCGCCGGATGCCCGTCGTCAGCGCCTCATCACCACGGCAACGTCCCCAGAGTCGCGTGGGTGAACGTTCCGGTCGGTCCGTCGGCTCCGATGAGCGCCATCTTCACCGCCTGCGCCGCGCCCTGCTCCAGGGTCTCCACCCCCTCGTAGCCGTTCAGGTTCGTCTTCGTGAAGCCGGGAGAGACCGCGTTGACCTTGATGCTCGTCCCTTCCAGCTCGATCGCCATCGCGAGCGTCATGGCGTTCATCGCCGTCTTCGAGGCCGAGTAGCCCGGCGCGAACATCTTGCGGTACGCGTACGAAGGGTCCGAGTTCCTCGTCAGGGACCCGACGCCGCTCGACACGTTGACGATGCGAGCCAGCGGCGCCTCGCGCAGGAGCGGCAGCATCGCCTGGTACACGGCGAGGACGCCGAACACGTTCGTCTCCCAGATCGCGCGGACCTCGTCGAGCGAGACCTTGCTCGCGACGCTTAGCTTCGCCCCTTCCTGCAGGTTCAGCCCCAGCTGGGTCTTTCGGACGTTCGAGATCGCCGCGTTCTGAACGAGGACGTCGAGGCGGCCGAGCTCGTCCCGGATGCGCTGCGCCGCGTCGGCGATCGACCCGCGATCGGTCACGTCGAGCTGGATCGCGCGCGCATCTCCCGCGATGGTCTTCGCCGCCTCCACCCCGCGCGCCAGGTTGCGCGAGCCGACGAGCACGGTGACGTCCTTTGCCGCCAGCTCCCTGGCGATCTGCAGGCCGATGCCCTGATTGGCGCCGGTGACGAGTGCAACGAGCTTGGAGTGCATGTTTCCTTCTAGCTCTCACGGACCACGCAGCGATTGGAAAAATCGGACATTTCGCCCGGGCCGCAGGTCCCGTTCCTCGCGCCCGGGGGGCGACCCCCGCCTCGACGAAACGGGGTTCGGTCAGCTCCCTTCGAACTTCGCCGCCCGCTTCTCCACGAACGCCTTCATCCCTTCGCGCTGGTCGCTCGTCCCGAAGAGGGCCGCGAAGGCCGTCGCCTCCAGCTCGTTGGCGGTGGGAAGCGGCACGTCGGCCCCCCGCAGGATGACCCTCTTCGCCGCGGCGATGGCGAGCGGCCCCTTCGCCGCGATCTTCGTCGCGACCTCGCGCACCTTCGCCAGGAGCTCCGCGTGCGGGACGACGGTGTTCACGAGTCCGATGCGCAGGGCTTCCTCGGCCCCCACCATGTCGCCCGTCATGCAGAGCTCCCTGGCCCGCGCGTCGCCCACCCGCCGCGCCAGCCGCTGCGTCCCGCCGAAGCCCGGGATGACGCCCAGGTTCACCTCCGGCTGGCCGAACTTCGCCTTGTCGCTCGCGTAGATGAAGTCGCACGCCAGCGCGAGCTCGCACCCGCCGCCGAGCGCGAAGCCGTTGACCGCCGCGATGACCGGGAAGTGCGCCGTCTCCAGGGCGTGCCCGATGGCGTGGCCCATCTCCGCGAACTGCTTGGCGCGCGTCGCCGTCATCTCGCTCATCGCGGCGATGTCGGCTCCGGCGGCGAACGCCTTCTCGCCGGCGCCGGTGAGGATCGCGCAGCGGACCGCCGCGTCGCGCGAGAGCTCCGCCACCGCCGCGCCGAGCTCCTGCAAGAGCTGCTCGTTCAGCGCGTTGAGCTTGTCCGGTCGGTTCAGCGTGACGATCGCGACGTGGCCGTCGCGCTCCAGGAGGATCGTGCTCATCAGACCGCGTTCCCCATGCGATTGCCCTTGTCGTCGTAGATGTAGAAGCCCTTGCCGCTCTTCTTGCCGAGCCAGCCCGCGGCCACGAGGTTCCGGAGCAGCGTCGGCGCGCGGTACTTGTCGTCGCCGATCTCGCGGTGGAGCACGTCGGCGATCGCCAGCACCGTGTCGAGCCCGATGAGGTCACTGAGCTCGAAGGGCCCCATCGGGTGGTTCAGGCCGAGCTTCGCGCCGGTGTCGATGTCCTCCGGCGCGCCGACGCCCTCCTGCAGGGCGAAGCACGCCTCGCAGAGCATCGGGATGAGGATGCGGTTCACCAGGAACCCGGGCGCGTCGCGGCTCGTCGTTGTCGTCTTGCCCATCTTCTCGGCGAGCAGCACCGTCAGGTTGAACGTCTCGTTGCTGGTCTGCACCGCGCGCACGACCTCGACGAGCTTCATCACCGGCGGCGGGTTCATGAAGTGCATCCCGATGACCCGGTCGGGCCGGGACGTCGCGGCGGCGAGCTTCGTGAGCGAGATCGACGACGTGTTGCTCGCGAGCCACTTGCCCGGGGCGAGCGCCGAGTCGATCTTCTTCAGGAGGCTGACCTTCAGCTCGTAGCTCTCCGTCGCGGCCTCGATGACGAAGTCGCAGCCCCGGAAGTCCTCGATGCCGGCGGACGGCTCGATGCGCGCGAGGAGCGTCGTCGAGGCCTGCTGCGTCAGCTTGCCCTTCTCGACCTGGCGCGCGAGACCGGCCGCGATCTTCTTCTTGCCGCGGTCGGCCAGATCGACCGTGGCGTCGACCAGCACGACGTCGAAGCCGGCCCCCGCCGCGACCTGCGCGATGCCGCCGCCCATCTGGCCCGCCCCGAGGACGCCGATGGTCTTGATCTCATCGAGATGTGCCATGCTCCAAACGCTCCCGCATGAAGGTTCTCGCGCGGCATACCACGCTTTGGGCCTCCTCCGCCCGGGCGGCTTGCCCGGCGGCGGTCCTCGCGGCTGCTCTTGTCGTCTCCCCGGGGTGCGCGCGGCCGTCGGCCTCGCTCCAGGCGCAGTCGCTGGTCCGGCAGCACCGGGAAGAGGACGCGGTGGCGCTCCTCCGCCGGGACCTGGCGGCGCACCCGGACGACGTGCCGGCCCGGCGGCTCCTCGTTCGCCTCCTCGGTTTCACCGGGGACATGCCGGGGGCGCGCGCCGAGACCGAAGAGCTGGCCCGGCGCCTCGGACCGGGCGATCCGACGCCGTACCTCGAGCTGGGGCACGCGCTGGAGCTCGCCCACCGCTACGAGGAGGCCCTCGCGGCCTACGACGAGGCCGCCGCGGCCGCGCCTTCGTCGCCCGCCGGCCCGCGCGAAGGGGGGATGCGCACGGCGCGCTGGGGGGAGATCGAGGAAGCCCGCCCGCGCCTCGAGGAGGCGGTGAAGCGGGGCGCGGGGGACGCCGAGACGTGGCACGCGCTCGGCCTCGTGCGGCTGCACCTCGGGGACGCCGAAGGCGCCGAGCAGGCCTACCACGCGGGCACTGCCGTCGCCCCGGCGGAGCCCGAGTGCTGGCTCGGGCTCGCGACGGTCGCGGTGTCGCGCGGGGATGCGGCGGGGGCGCTGGCGGCGTACGAGCGGCTGCTCGTCCTGCGCCCCCGGTTCGCGGCGGCGGAGCTGGGGCGCGCGTGGGCCCTGGCGAAGCTCGGTCGAAAGGACGAGGCCAGCCGGGCGCTGGATCACGCCGAGGAGCTGGGGGCGCCGGCGCCGAACGTCGCGCGGCAGCGGGCCGCGCTCACGACGCCCTGAACGACCGGTGTATGCTCCGGCCCCGCATGACCGACACCCCGACGTCGGAGGACGTTCCCGAGATCGTCGCCCGGGCCCGCGCCGCTCAGCCCGCGTGGGCCGCCCTGTCCGTCGACGAGCGCGCCCGTCGCCTCGCCCCGCTGAAAGATCGCGTGCTCGACCGGGCGGAGGCGATCGCCCGGGTGGTGCGCGACGAGGTGGGCAAGCCCGAGGTCGAGGCGCTGCTGGGCGAGGTGCTGCCCTCGGCCGACGTCGCGCAGTACTGGACCTCGCACATCGCCGAGCTGCTCGATCCCGAGGAGATCGACATCGACCCCATCGCGTACCCCGGCAAGGAGGGGACGCTCGAGCGCGAAGGCCGCGGCGTGGTGGCGGTGATCATGCCGTGGAACTTCCCGTTCGCCCTCCCGCTGCGAACCATCGTGCCGGCGCTGCTCGCGGGCAACGCCGTCGTCTTCAAGCCGAGCGAGGTGTCGCCGAAGTCGGGGGCGCTGGTGGGCGAGGTCCTCGCCGGGCTCGTGCCCGAGGGCCTGTTCGGCATCGTGCAGGGCGCCGGCGAGGTGGGCGCGGCCCTGTGTGCCGCGGAGGTCGACCTCGTGGTCTTCACCGGCAGCGTCGCGACCGGCCGCAAGGTGGCGCACGCGTGCGCCGAGAGGCTCATCCCGTCGTCGCTCGAGCTCGGGGGGAAGGACGCGGCGATCGTGCTGGCGGACGCGGATCTGGAGCGGGCCGCGAACGGCATCGTGTGGGGGGGCATGATGAACGCCGGGCAGAACTGCGCGTCGGTCGAGCGCGTGTACGTCGTGAAGTCCGTGGGCGAGGCGTTCACGAAGAAGGTCGTCGACGTGGTCGCCTCCCTGCGGGCGGGGGTCGACGTCGGGCCTCTCGCGACGCCCGCGCAGCGCGCGATCGTGGCGAGCCACGTGGAGGCGGCGAAGAAGGCGGGCGCGAAGGTGCTGGCCGGGGGCGCGCCCAAGGGCGAGAAGGGCGACGCCGGGACGCGGGAGTACCCACCGACGGTCGTGAGCGTGAAGAAGGACGACACGCCGCTGATGAGCGACGAGACGTTCGGCCCCGTGCTGCCCATCGCGCTCGTCGAGAACGCCGACGAGGCGATCGAGCGGGCGAACGCGTCGCGCTACGGTCTCACCGCGAGCCTGTGGACCAGGGACAAGAAGAAGGCGCGCATCCTGGCGCGCAAGCTCCACGCGGGGGTCGTCACGATCAACAACCACGGCTTCACCGGGGCGCTGCCGAACGCGCCCTGGAGCGGCCACGGCGAGACGGGCTGGGGCATCACCGGCTCTTCGCTGGCCCTCGACACGCTGACGCGCCCGCGCCTCGTGCTCCTCGACCGGAGCCGGAGCAAGACCGAGCTGTGGTGGTACCCGTACACGCCCGCGCTGCGGAACGTGGCGGTCGCGATGGCGACCCTGCGCAGCGGGACGCGAGGGATCGTCGCCCGCATCGGCGCGCTCTTCCGGCTGATCGGCGCGATGCTCGCCCGGGGCCGCGGTCAGTAGACGAGGCAGCTCTCGACGCGCACGGGGAGGAGCCGCTCGCGGCCCCCGAGGAACGAGAGCTCCACGACGAAGGCGTAGCTGACCACGTAGCCGCCCTGCTTGTTCACGAGCGCCGCGGCCGCCATCGCGGTGCCGCCGGTGGCCAGCACGTCGTCGACCACGACCACGTGCGCGCCTTCGCGGATGCTCCCCTTGTGCATCTCCAGCGCGTCGCGGCTGTACTCGGTCACGAGCTCGACGCGGTCGACCGAGGCCGGCAGCTTGCCGGGCTTTCTTACCGGCACGAAGCTCGCGTTGAGGCGAGCCGCCAGCGCGCCGCCGAAGATGAACCCTCGCGCCTCGATGCCGACGATGGCGTCCACGTGCTCGCCGATGAAGCGCTCGGCGATCCCGTCGAGCACGATGTGGAGGGCGCGCGGGCTCGCGAGCAGCGGCGTGATGTCCTTGAACACGATCCCCGGCTTCGGAAAGTCGGGCACGTCGCGGATGAGCGAGCGACACAGCTGGAAGCTCTCCATGGGCCGCGCGACGGGCACCTGCGCGGGCGGCTCCCGTCGTACGGGCGGAGCGCGCCGCGCGGGCTTGCGGGCGACGGGGACCTTCTTCGGGCTCTTCGTCTTCTTGGGGGGCATGTCGGCGTCCGGCGGGCAGCCTACCACGCACCACGCCGTCTACTTCGGGTGCGAGACGCGCGCGACGAGCGCCTCGGTCAACGCCTGCTGCACGGTCGCGGTCAGATCGAGGCGCAGCGGCGTGACGGACGCGGCCCCGTCGTCGTAGGCGTCGGTGTCGGTCCCGGCGTCGCGCTCGTGCCGCACGCCCGGGCCTCCGAGCCACAGGTACTCGCGGCCGCGCGGATCGTTGCGGAAGTCGACGAGCTCCTCGTAGATGCGCGCGCCGAGCCGCGTCGCGCGGACCTCGCCGGTCCATGCGCGCGGGACGTTGACGTTGAGCAGCGTCCCGCCGTGCGGGTGCGCGGCGAGGAGCTCGAACGCGATGTGCGCGCACAGGCTGGCGACCGCGGCCGTATCCGCCTTCGGGTGCGCGCTCGTGGCGACGGCCGGGATGCCGCGGAGGGCCCCCTCGCGCGCCGCCGCGATCGTGCCCGAGTAGAACGCGTCCTGGCCGAGGTTCATGCCGTGGTTGATGCCGGACACGATGAGGTCGGGCCGCCGGGGCAACACGCGCTCGCCCGCGTGCAGCGCGACGTAGACGCAGTCGGCGGGGGTCCCGTCGAGCGCGAAGATGCCGGGCTCCACCGCGCGCAGGCGGAGCGCGCGGTGCAGGCTGAGCGAGTGGCTCGAGGCGCTCTGCTCGGTCTCCGGCGCGAGGACCACGACGTCCGCCGTCGGGAGCAGGGCGTCGCGCATCGCGCGGAGGCCCGGGCTCGCGTAGCCGTCGTCGTTCGAGAGGAGCACGAGCGGGCGCATGGCGACGACTTATCACAAAAGGCGGACTAGAATGACCAGCGGTGGCGACGCGCAAGGACGACCTCGTCGAGGTGCTTCATGGCGTCGCCGTGGAGGATCCGTACCGCTGGCTCGAGGACGGCGAGTCCCCCGAGGTCCGCGCGTGGGACGAAGCCCAGAACGCGGCGACGCGCGCGTGGCTCGCGCGCATCCCGGGGCGCGACGCGCTGCGTGGGCGCGTGCGCGCGCTCCTGTCGATCGGCTACGTCGGGGCGCCGGTCGTGCGGACGATGGGCGACGGCACGCGGCGCTACTTTCACATGCGCCGCGAGGGCTCCCAGGAGCAGGCGGTGCTCTACCGGCGTGACGGGGTCGGCGGGGTCGATCACGTGCTCATCGATCCGGCGCCGCTCTCCGCCGACGGCGCGACCGCGGTCGACTGGTGGGCGGTGACGCGCGACGGCGCGCGCGTCGCGTGGGGCGTCAGCGACGCCGGAAGCGAGGAGAGCACGCTGCGGGTTCGCGACGTGGCGACGGGCGCGGATCTCTCCGACCGCATTCCCCACACCCGTCACGCCACCGTCGCCTGGCTCCCGGACGGCCGGTCCTTCTTCTACACGCGCTATCCCGCCGCGGGCGACGTCCCGCCGGGGGACGAGAAGTACTTCTGTCGCGTCTACCGCCACACGCTGGGGGACGACTGGACGCGCGACCCGGTCGTCTTCGGCGAGGGGCGCGACAAGCTCGACGTGCCGAGCGTGCTGGTCTCGCCCGGGGGCCGGTGGCTGGTCGTGCGCGTGCACATGGGCTGGCAGCGGAGTGAGGTCTGGCTGAAGGACCTGGCGACGGCGGACGCGCCCTGGGTCGCGGTGGCGACGGGGGTGGAGGCCCTCTACGAGCCGACTCCCCTCGACGACGTGCTCTACGTGATGTCGAACGACGGCGCCGCGCGCTACCGGCTCTTCGCGGTCGACTACGCTGCTCCCGCGCGCGCATCGTGGCGGGAGATCCTGCCCGAGGGGCGAGACGTGCTGACGGACATCGTGGTCCTCGGCGGGGCCGATCGCGTGATCGTCGCGTCGTACCTCCACGAAGCGAGCGCGCGGATCGAGCGCTTCACCGGCGAAGGCACGCTCCTCGGCCCGATCGACCTTCCGGTCCTCGGCTCGGCGGTCGTGGCGGCCGCCTGGGACGGCGACGAGGTGTTCGTCGAGCTGACCTCGTTCGCGACGCCGTGGCAGGTGCTGCGGTTCGACCTGCCCTCGGGCGCGACGACGACCTGGGACCGCGTGGGGGCCGGCCTCGCCCCGTCCGGTCTCGAGGTGTCGATGCTGTACGCGACGAGCAAGGACGGCACGAGGGTCCCCATGTTCGTCGTCGAGCGCGCGGGGAGGCCCCGCGACGGCCAGGCGCCCGCGGTGCTCTACGGCTACGGCGGCTTCAACATCGCGCAGACGCCGGCGTTCAGCTCCCGCACGCTCCTCACGGTGGAGCACGGCGGCGCCTGGGCGGTCGCGCTGCTCCGCGGCGGGGGCGAGTTCGGCGAGGACTGGCACCGCGCCGGGATGCTCGAGCACAAGCAGAACGTGTTCGACGATCTCTACGCGTGCGCCGAGGAGCTCGTCCGGGCAAAGGTCACTCGCCCCGAGCGGCTCGGCGTGGTCGGCGGCTCGAACGGCGGTCTGCTCGTGGCCACGGCGGTGACCCAGCGCCCCGAGCTGTTTCGCGCGGGCCTGAGCCTCGTGCCGCTCGCGGACATGCTCCGCTACCACCGCTTCCGCATCGGGAAGCTCTGGACCGCGGAGTACGGCGATCCGGACGACCCGGCCGCGTTCGCCTGGCTGTACGCCTACTCGCCCTACCACCGCGTGAACCCGGGGACGCGCTATCCCGCCGTCCTCTTCACGACCGCCGAGAGCGACTCCAGGGTCGACCCCATGCACGCTCGCAAGATGGCGGCCCAGATGCAGGAGGCCCAGGCCGACCCGACGCACCCGATCCTGCTGCGGGTCGAGAGCCGCGCGGGCCACGGGGCCGGCAAGCCGGTCGCCAAGCTGGTCGACGAGGTGAGCGACGAGCTCGCGTTTCTCTTCCACGAGCTCGGGATGGAGTGACGGCCAGGACGTGACCACGTTCTCCTCCAAATCGGAGGTGCTTTCTGGACGGACGTTCAGTGCTGGCGTAGGGTCCGCCCATGAGCATCGAGGCAGCGGTTCTGAGGGCAATGTTGAGGGTGGCGAGGCGGCGCGAGGCTGCCGACGAAGAGGCTCTGGTGACGCGGGTCGGCGATCCGGGCGAGGTGCGGGATGCGCTCCGGCGGCTCGACGCGAAGGGCCTCGTGGAACGACGCGGGCCGCAGGCATCCCGGCTGACGATGGCGGGGCTGGCGGTCGCGGTCGGCCTGCTGCCGGCCGCCGCCTCGAGGGCGAAGCGGTCGACGCGCCGCTCGTCACGCGCGGCTTGAGAGGGACATCGGCGCGTTAGCGTCGTGATAACAAGGCCCGGTGCAAGCGAGGGCGACCTACGAGCGAGGACGCGACGAGCGGTCGCGGGAAGCCGCGGAGCTCGAGGGACGCGCTCGGGTCATCGGGACGGTTCGGCTGGTGCTCGCGGTGATGGCGCTCGCCTGCATCGGGGCGATCGTCTGGGCGCGACTGGGCTGGCCATGGTGGGTGCTGGCGGCCGACGTGGTCGCGTTCGTCGGTCTGGTCGTCGCTCACGCGCGAGTCCACGAGGCGAAGGAGCGCGCGACGGCGGCGCTGCGCTTCCACCAGCGGGGCCTGGCGAGGCTCGACCATGCGTGGGACGCCCTGCCGTCCACGAGCGACCGCTTCCGGACCCCGAGTCACCCGTTCGCGGGCGATCTCGACGTCTTCGGGCACGGCTCGCTCATGCAGCTCATCGACGCGACCGAGACCCGGTTCGGCGAGGAGCGGCTGGCGACGCTCGTGTCCCTGGAGGATCCGGGCGCCTGGCCCGATGACGTCGCGGCGCGCCAAGAGGCGGTGCGTGATCTGGCCGGCCGACCCGCATTTCGAGAGGCGCTGGCCACCGCGGGCGGTGTGCTCGCCGACGAGAAGCCCGACCCTGGCCCCTTTCTGGCGTGGGCGGAGCGGAGGAACGGCTTGCCGTCGGTGATGCGGGCCCTCGGCTGGGCGCTCCCCGTCGTGACGCTCGGCGTCGTCGCGCTCGGCTCCGCGATGGGGCTCGGCCCGGGCGTCGTGACCATCGTCGTCATCCTCCAGATCATCGTCGGGATCGCGGTCGGGGTCCGGCTCACCCCGATGCTCTCGGCTGCGTCCGCGCGTGAGTCGTCGGTGACGCGATGGCGCTCGATGATCGCCGTCGTCGAGGGCGAGCCGTTCGACGCGCCGCTCCTGCGCCGGCACCAGCAGCGCCTGGCGGCGGGGAAGCGGAAGGCCAGCGAGGAGATCGCCGCGCTCGAGCGCATCGTCGGCTTCGTCGACGCCCGCCGGAACGAGGTGTTCCGTCTGGTCATCGGCCCCCTGCTGATGTGGGACGTGCACTGCGCGTTCGCGCTCCTCGGCTGGCGCGCCCGGGCCGGAGAGCACACGCGCGCGTGGCTCGAGGCGCTCGGGGAGGTCGAGGCGCTCGCCTCCCTGGCGGGGTTCGCCTTCGAGCATCCCGAGTTCGTGTGGCCGGAGCTCGCGTCCGGACCCTTGCTCGAGGCCCGCAACCTCGGTCATCCGCTCTTGCCGGCCGCGCGTCGGGTGGGCAACGACGTGCACCTGCCCACGGCGGGGCGGGCCCTCGTGGTCACCGGCTCGAACATGTCCGGCAAGAGCACGCTGCTCCGGGCGCTCGGGGTCAACGCCGTGCTGGCCAACGCCGGGGCGCCCGTCTGCGCCGCCACGCTGCGCATCGGGGCGGTCCGGGTGGCGACGAGCATGCGGATCGACGACTCGCTCGAGGAGGGCGTCTCTCATTTCTATGCGGAGCTGCGGCGCCTGAAGGCAGTGCTCGATCGCGCGCACGAGCGAGGGCGCCCGCCGGTGCTCTTCTTGCTCGACGAGATCCTCCACGGCACCAACTCGCGCGAGCGCGTGCTCGGGGCGTGCGCGGTCGTGCGTGACCTCGTCGCGCTCTCGGCGCTGGGGGCCGTGTCGACGCACGATCTCGGCATCACGGCGCTCGAGCGCGAGCTCGGCGGGCAGGTGGAGAACGTGCACTTCGAGGAGCAGGTGACCGGGGAGACGATGACCTTCGACTACGTGCTCCGGCCGGGGATCGTCCAGAGCTCGAACGCTCTGCGCCTGATGCGTGCGGTCGGGATCGCCGTTCCGGAGGATGCGTGATGGGCCCGGACGTCGAGGCCTGGCGCGCGCGCGGGCGGATCGTCTCCACACGAGACGGCGACGTGTGGGCGCTCGACGTGGCGAGCGGAGACGCGTCGCGGACCCCGGTGCTCGCCCTCCACGGCTTCCCGTCGAGCGCCTTCGACTTCGCCGACGCGATCGACCGCATCGCGAGCCGGCCGTCGCCGAGGCGGGTCGTCACGCTCGATTTCCCGGGCTTCGGCCTGTCGTGCAAGCCCCGCGACCACGGCTACTCGCTCTTCGAGCAGGCCGACGTGGTGCTCGAGGTCGCCCGGGCGCTCGGCCTCGCGCGAGCGCACGTGTGGGCCCACGACATGGGCACGAGCGTCGCCACGGAGCTGCTGGCCCGGCGCGAGCGAGGTCTCTGTCCCCTCGACATCGAGAGCCTCACG
>JBEKGQ010000142.1:0-10766 GCA_050012715.1 Polyangiaceae bacterium | reverse complement strand
CGCTGATGAACGGCAGCGTGCACGTCGAGCTGGCGCACCTCACCGTCGGCCAGCGCATCCTGCGATCGCCCCTCCGCGACGTCTTCGTGCGCCTCAGCTCGCGGTCCTCGTTCCAGTCGCAGCTCCGGAGGACGTTCGGCCGCAAGCCGGACCAGGGCACCCTGGACGCGATGTGGGAGCTCCTGTCGCGCGACGACGGGGTGGCCCGGCTACCGGCGACGATCGGCTACGTCGAGGAGCGAAAGCGCTTCCGGCGGCGGTGGATCGGCGCGCTCGAGCGGTGCGACGTGCCGCTCCTCGTCGCCTGGGGGAGGCGCGACCCGGTCGCCGTGATGGCGATCGCCGAGAAGCTGGCGCGAGGCACCCCCGGCGCGCGCCTCGAGACGTGGGACGACCTCGGGCACTGGCCGCAGGTCGAGGACCCGGCGCGCGTGGTGGCGACGGTGAGCGCCTTCTGGGACGAGGTCACAGCTCGTCGGCGGTGAACGCGAGGACCTCGGCGATGTCGGTGGTCCCGCAGGCGAGGGCGACGAGTCGGTCGAGGCCGAGCGCGTTCCCGGCGCTCGGGGGCACGCGGGCGAGGGCCGCGAGGAAGCGCTCGTCGATGGGATAGACGGGGAGCCCGCGCTCGCGTCGAGCGGTCTGGTCGTGCTCGAGCCGCGCTCGCTGCTCCGCCGGGTCGACCAGCTCGCCGAAGCCGTTGCACAGCTCGACGCCCGCGACGTAGAGCTCGAATCGCTCCGCCACGCGCGGGTCGGCGGGTTTCTTCCGGGCCAGCGACGCCTGCGTGGCCGGGTAGTCGACGAGGAAGACCCCGTGGTCGATGGCCGCCAGCGCCGGCTCGACGACGTCGACCAGCGTACGAAAGTAGAGGTCCTCGTCGTTCGCCGCCGCCGACAGCGTCGCGTCCTCGGTCCAGCCGGCGAACCGCGCGAACGCGCCGCACACCGTCAGGCGCTCGAAGGGGGGCCGCACGTCGATCGCCCGCGCCCCGAGGCGCACCGTGCCCCCCGTCACCGCGGCGACGAGCTGCTCGGTGTCCTCGACGACCGCCTCGACCCCGGCGTTCGCCCGGTACCATTCGAGCATCGTGAACTCCGGGTTGTGCCGCGCCCCCACCTCGCCCCGACGGAAGCACGCGACGATCTGGTAGATGCGCTGCCACCCCTCGCCGAGCAGCCGCTTCATCTGGTACTCGGGCGACGTGATGAGCCAGCGGGGCGAGCCGCGCTCGCCGCCGGTCACCTCGAAGGCGTCGAGGTGCAGGTCGAGCCCGGGCGACGGCACCGCGATCGGCGTCTGCACCTCGAGGTAGCCGCGCGCGTCGAAGAAGCGGCGAACGTCGGCGAGCACGCGGGCGCGCTCGCGCAGGCGCTTCACGGCCGCTCGCCCTGCGGCGACAGCCCGCGGAGGACGAGCTCCGCCAGCTGACCCGACGCGCGCACGAGGCCGCCCCGGTCGGCCCGCCCGAGCGCCCACGTCATCGTGATCCCGTCGAGCGCCCCGAAGATGGCGCGCGCGGCCAGGTGGGGCGACACGTCCCCGCGAAGCTCCCCGGACGCCTGCCCGTCCGCCACCACGCGCGCGATGACGTCGAGGTAGGCCGTGAACTTGGGCGCCGCGTACTCCTTCATCAGCTTCGTCGACTGGCGCAGGATGACCGTGATCACCTCGGCCAGGTCGCGCTCGCCCTCCATGAGGCCGAGCTGCAGCTCGATGATCCGCCGGAGCTTCCCGGCCGCCCCCACCGTCGCCGGCAGCTCGTTCTGCAGGAACGTCAGCAGCCGCTCCACGCGATCCTCGAAGAGCGAGACGAGGAGCTGATCCTTCGACTTGAAGTAGAGGTAGATCGTCCCGTCGGCCACGCCGGCGGCCTTGGCCACCTCGCTCACGCGCGTCGCGTAGAACCCCTTCTTCGCGAAGACGCGCACGGCGGCGTCGAGGATGCGCTCGCGCTTGTCCCCCGTGCGGGCTCCCCGGACGGCCGGACGCCGTCGCCGTGCACTGAGTGAGGATTCACTCATTCGCGAGGGAGCTAACAGACGGACCGCGAACGGTCAAACCGGCTCCCCGAAGCGCACGTCAGCGCGCCGAGAACATCTGCGCCGCGAACGCGGCCACCTCGTGCCCCATCCACGGTCCGAGGAGGGCCAGGGCGACGATGACGGCGAGGAGGCGAGGCAGGTGCGCGAGCGTCGGGTCCTGGATCTGCGAGGCGGCCTGGAACGCGGCGACGAGCAGGCCCACGACCGCGGCCACCCCCAGCACCGGCAGCGAGACCGCCAGCACCAGGAAGAGCGCCTGCTGCGCGTCGTGGACCAGCGTGGACGGCGGCACCGGTGCCCGGCCTAGTCCGCTGCGTTGCCGTCGGTCGCGCCGTCGTTGGCCGTCCCGGCCTCGGCGCCCGCACCCGTCTCGGCGCCGGCCTCGGTCGCGCCCTCGACCGGGGCATCCCCCGATGCCTCCGGGCTGCCTGCCTCGGGTGACTCGGTTTCGTCGGAAGCGTCGGGCGGGTTGGGGTTCATGGTCCCCGAGGTCGAGCTCGACAGCGCGCACTCCGACGTCGTCGCGTTCGCCCGGTCCTGGGGGCAGCAGCGCGGGCTGTTCGCGTTCGTCAGGCCGGTCGTACAGACGAGGGGGTATTGGCAGTCGTCGTTCCCACCGTTGCCCGCGTTCGTGTCACATGGCTGGCCCTCGCCTTCCCCCTGGCAGGCGACGAAAAGGAATCCGGCGAGGAGCGCGGAAAGCGCGAAAGGGAGGGACGCAAAGCGGAGGCGCATCGGGGGCACGCGCAGTTATCCAGAAAGCGGGGCGAAATGCCAGCGGCACGAGGGGGCGGGGGCCCAGGGGCGGCCTCAGGCGGAGGCGTCCCGGCGCTTCTCCTTGGCCTCCACGGCCTGGGCGAAGAGCCCCACGTACTGGGCCGCGCTCGCGAACGAGAAGAGGAGCGACAGGTAGACGAGCGCCCGCCCGACGTGAACGAGGTCGACGACCCCCAGGTCGTAGCCGGCGTACGCCAGGTGGTACGGATAGCCGAGGACCAGCGCGATGATGCCGATCATCTGGAGGGCCGTCTTCGTCTTGCCCTCGCTTCCGGCGCTGATGACGACGCCCTCGCTCGCCGCCACGCTGCGCAGGCCGGTGACGCTGAGCTCGCGGGCGAGCAGGAGCACCACCGCCCACGCCGGCATGCGCCCCATCGGCACCATCCACACGAGGGCCGCCATGACGATGAGCTTGTCCGCCAGCGGATCGAGGAACTTCCCGAGGACGCTCACGACCCCGAGCTTGCGGGCCAGGTATCCGTCGAGGAGATCGGTGATCGCCGCGAGGGTGAACACGATGCAGGCCCAGAAGCCGCGGATGGGCGTCGGCGTGTCGAGGAGCCACACGAAGAACGGGATCGCGACGACGCGCCCCATCGTCAGCAGGTTGGGAATGTTGAGCGCGTCCTGCGCGAGGGTGCGGCGGTCGGGGCGGGTGGGCTCGGGGCTCATGGGCGGGGGCGCGTCTCAGGTGGCGCAGACGAGCACGGTGCCCTCACCCGAGAATGCGATCAAGCCCCGCTGGCCGCTCGGCGATTCGGCCGGCGGTGCGGCCCGCGGGACCAGGCGTCCGAGCCATCCCACGATCCACTCGCGTCGCACGAGCAGGGGCTGGCCCGGCGTGCAGGACACGCTCGCGAGGTCGGCCGCCAGCTCCAGCGCGACGGCGCCCGTCCCCCGAAGTTGCACGACGTGCGCACCGTCGCCGGTGCCCCGCGCGCCCTCGCCCGGCGCATCCAGCGCCAGGCGTCCGTTCTCGTAGCCGAGGTTCATCTCGAACCCGAGGAGGAGCTCCTCCCGGATGAACGCCAGCTCGTCCTGCAGCGTGATCGGCACGATCCCGTGCGCGGGCCTGGCGCCGAGGACGAGCTGCGCATCCCCGGAGACGCGGACGAGGGGGCTGCCGATGCCCCCCAGGACGTCGTGCGTGTCGGCGTCGCGCAGCCGCCGGTGAAGGACGCGCGTCGCCACGGATCCCGAGACGATCCGGAGCGACTCGAGCTTCGCCGCGAACGCGCGCTCGGTGGTGATCCGCACGAGGAGCACGCCGCGCGCGTGGAGCGCCACGGAGGGTCCAGCGCCTTCGGCGAAGAGCGGCGGAGCGATGGGACGCTCGCCGGCCACGGTCGGAGCGGGGAAGGGCAGGGACGGCGGCAGCCCTGGCGCGACGGGTGGCGGCGTCGGCGCGACGAGCGGCGGCGGAACGAGCCGGGTCGAGACCGCGGCCGGCGAGACGAGCTGCGGCGCCGGCGGCACGGTGCGGACCGTGTGCAGCGAGGGGCCCTCGGCCGGCATCGTCATCACCGGCGGCGGCGGGGGCTGCGTGCGCCCCTGCCCGGTGGCGGCCTTCGCCACGTCCCCCGGCTCCGTCGTGTGCCACGGCGTGTCGCCCGCCCGCGGCGTTCCCTGCTCCGCCAGCGCGAAGCGCAGCTCCCCCGCGTCGAGCTCGGAGAACGCCATCTCGGCCGCCGAGCGAACCCCCTCGTCGATGCCGGCTCCGCCGCCGGCGGGCGCGGGCATGGTCACGCGCTGGCGGCGCTCGGTCACGCGTCTCGCCATCATCGGATGCCCGCCGCGCTCGAAGGCGATCTGCGCCTGCTCGAGCTCCCCGAGCTTCTGCAGCGCGAGCCCGAGGTAGCCCCAGGCGCGCGTGTGCTCCGGGTTGATCCGCGTCGCGTCGTGCAGCGTGCGTCGGGCTGCCTCGGGCTGCCCGGTCTTGAGGTACGAGAGGGCGAGGTTGACCTTGATCGAGACGTCGTTCGGAAACCCCTGCTCGAGCGCCTCGTAGATCTGGATGGCGCGGGGGTAGTGGCCGAGGCGGAAGTAGACGGCGCCGAGGAGATCCTGGCCCTTCGGATCGGACGGCTGCATCGTCAGCGCGAACTCGAGCTCCTCCTTGGCCTCGAGGACGCGGTTCTCCTGGAGAAGCTCGCTGCCTCGATAGAGGTGGAAGAGAAAGTCCTCCTGGGCGACGTCGCGCGTGGAGTCCGACGAGAGGGTGGAGTGCCCGGCCGGCGCGTGGGAAGGCGTCGCGGGAATGAGCCGCCGCTCCGTGGTGCGGTCGTCGGAGGTGCCAGCGCCCGGAGGCACGCTCTGGCGCTTCTCCGGGCCGGGAGAGCGAGGCATCCCCTGGATGATACGGCAATTCGGGCAAGACGGGACGCCTAGGCGTCACCCGCGCTCGTCCGCGTCCCCGCTCCGCCCGACGACGAGAAGCCCGACCGCTGCGGCGAGCGCCATCACGACGACCGCGGCCGCTCCGGCGTCCGCCTCCGTCGCAAACCGCAGGTCGAGCAAACCGCCGTGCACGACCGACTGCAGGGCCCAGGCCCAGGCCGCGCTGGCGCCCACCGCCATCCAGGCGCCGCGATCTCGGATCCACAGGCACCCGAGAGCGACGCCGCGGAGCCCCGCCACGGCCAGCGAGAGATCCACGATTCCCTCCGCCCCGTAGCGACCTCCCGCTGCCGCGGCGCCGCACGCCGCGAGCGCACCCCACCACGGCAGCAGGCCGCGGGTCGCACGGAGCACCACGCCACGCAGAAAGAGCTCGTCCCGCACCGCCCCGAGGACGGCCACGACGAGCCCGACCGCCAGCGACCCGAACCCGGGCGAGGCGGGCGCCATCGCGACGCCGCCCATGAGCATCGCCAGGACGACCACCGCCGCCGCGGCCGCCGCGCCCATCGCGGCGCCCAGGCCTGCGCGCCGCGCGATGCTCTTCGCGGAGGGGATGGCCGCCAGCGGGTCGCTCCACGTGATCCCGATGCGACCGGCGCCCCACTCCGCGATGACCGCCTGGAACGCGACCACCGCGGTCGCGTTGTTCGCGAAGACGGCGCCGGCGAGCTGGGACGCTCCCCAGAACACGAGCCCCCACCCGACGACCCGTCGCGCCTCGCGCATCGTGGGAGCGCCCTCCGGTCGCAGGCTCGTTTCCGTCGTCATACGAGCTCTTCGGCGAAGGCGTCCCCCTGCGCGAGGAGGCCCGGCAGACCCCCGGTGTGGAGGAACAGCACGCGTGCTCCCCGGGGGATGTCGCCGCGCTCCACCGCTTGCTTGAGACCGTGCATCGCCTTGCCGGTGTAGACCGGATCGAGCACGAGGCCACTCGCTCGCGCGACGGCCACGATGGTCGCGCGCTGCTCCGCCGTGGAGACCGCGTAGGCCGGGCCCTTTGCCGTGTCGTCCACCACCAGCGGCGCCGGCGCACCGAGCGAGGGATCCCACGCCCGAGCCTCGCCCACGATGCGATCGATGGTGCGCCCGAAGTAGGCCGCGTCATCGCAGACCGCCATGGCGCGGACGCTGCGGGCGACGCCGTGACGCGCGGCGCCGAGGGCGACCCCCGCCGCCGTGCCGCCCGAGCCGCAGGCGTGCACGATCACGTCGAACGGCGCCTGGGTCCCGGCGAGGCCGAGCCGCAGCTGCTCGCGCACCTCCTCCATGCACGCGACGTAGCCGAGGGATCCCAGCCCGTTCGAGCCGCCCTCGGGGATGACGTAGGGACGCTTGCCGCGCTGGCGCAGCTCGACGGCGACGCTCTCCATGACGGCCGCGCGCATCGCGTACTCGTCGTGCGACACGAGGCGCACCTCGGCGCCGGCGAGGCGATCGAGGAGCACGTTGCCGTCGCGGGCAAGCACCGTCGTCCGGGGGTCCTTCACGCGGAGGAGCAGCACGCACGCGAGGCCGAGGGAGGCGCACACGAGCGCCGTCGCGCGCGCATGGTTGCTCTGCAGGCCTCCGCAGGTGATGACGGTGTCGCTCCGGCGCGCGAGAGCGTCGCCCAGCAGGAGCTCCAGTTTGCGCACCTTGTTGCCCGCTTCGGCGCCGCCCGTGACGTCGTCCCGCTTGATCCAGAGGTCGACCCCGATGAGGGCGTCGAGGGCCGGTCGCTTCACGAGCGGCGTCGGGCCGTGCACGAGCGTGACGCGCGGCGGGCGAGGCAGGTCGGGCATCGCGCGGCTTCTCCTTCTCCGGCGGGTCTCGGGCGATCAGGCCAGCGTGACGAGCTTCGCGCTCCCCTCGACCGTGGCGCCCGGCGTGACGTGCACCTCGGCCACCGTCCCGGCGACGCGCGCGCGGACCTCGTTCTCCATCTTCATCGCCTCGAGGACGAGCAACCCCTGGCCGACCTCGACCACGTCTCCCTTCGCGACCAGGACCTTCACCACGCGACCCGGCATGGGGCTCTTCACCGTCTTGTCGCCTCCGGCCACGGTGGCCTTCTTGGCCTGCTCGGCCGAGCGCATCCGCTCGCTCTCGACCCGCACGTACGACCGGTGGCCGCTCGCCACGGCGCCGAGCTCCGGCGGCACCCCCTCGGTCGTCAGGTCGACGACCTGGCCGTTGACGCGGACGCTGAGCTGCGAGCCGACCACCACCACGTCGACGTCGATGGGGTTGCCGTCGAGGCGGGCCTGGAGCGCCCCGCTGGGGAGCTCGACGAGGTCGACGAGGACGGGCTTCGCGCCTGGATCGGGATCGAGGTTCACGTAGTAACGCACGGCGGGCGAGCGTACTACAGAATCGCCGTCACTCGAGCCAGAGCGCTTCGATGGTCGCGTTCGTCGACGCCGCCTTCGTCAGCGTGACCGCCGATCCACGCGCGCCCGTCATCTCGAGCATGACCTCGATGCGCCCGGCGACCGAGCCCCACATGCCCTCGTTGAAGCCGGCCACGCCGCGGAACTCCGCCCGCGCGTGACCGCGTCCGCGATCGACCCAGCGCGCCTCGCCCGCGTCGTAGTACCGCGGCCACATCCGCTCCATCCGATCCCACACCGTGTCGTACTGCACCGCGCGCAGGACGATGCGGTAGACCCCATTGAGCTCGATCTTCGCCGCCTCGCGCGAGATGTGCTGGCTCTCTTTCCAGGTGCCGCCCCCCAGCGTGTCGCGGATGGCGACGTGCAGCGCCGCGGTGACCTCGACCGGGTACCACTCGATCGGCAGCACCTGCGCGATCGTCTCACGAAGCCGCACCGGCATCGCCTGCCGCACGCGCTCGAGGGCGTCCGCCCCGTGAAGCTTCTCGAGGGCCGTCAGGGTGTTCTTGAGGCCCATCCCTTTCAGCTTCACTGCGCCCAGTATCTCACTGCTTCGTGAACGTCTCCACCAGGGTCCGGGCGCCGGCGTCATCGGTTCAGTCTCATCGGAAGCCTTTCACTCTCGCTAACGCGCGAGGCCCTCGCCGTGGGAACCTCGGGCTGGCCGATGGACGCGAGCCCCCCGCCCATGGAGCCCGACGTCACGATCACGATCCCCTGGGTCGCGACGCAGCTCATCCCCAGCCCCGAGGTCGCCTACGGCCACGACGTGGCCCGCTTCGGCATGCGCTGGCAGGTGACGCCGGTCCTCTTCTCGTGGGGAATCCACCGGGGCCTCTCGCCCTGGCGCTTCTTCGTCGCCGAGCCGTACGTGCGCCAGTCGGGGTCCGTCGAGCTCTTCGTCACCCCGGAGTACCTCGCCTACGGCTCGGCCTTCGCCGACGGGTGGCTCCTGCGGACCGGCGTGCGGTCCTACTTTCCTCTCGTCGAGCACGGCGAGTACCTATCCGTCTCCATGGGCGCGTCGTCGTTCCTCTTCGACGGGCACTGGGGAGCCGCGTACGAGGTCGGGGCCTACGCGCTCTTCGGCGTGGTCGGCGTCCAGCTCACCGTCGCGCCCACCGCATCGGCCGCGCCGATCGCCACGATCGCCACGCTTCGCTTCCGGTACTTCTGATGCGCCGTCTCCTCTTCACCGTCGCCTTCCTCTCTCTCGGCGTCCTCTCCGGCTGCTCGGGCTTTCTCTTCTCCTCCCCGCGGCCGGTGCCGAACCGCATCACCCAGCCGCTCCGCGCCGACGCGCGGCTCGCCGTGCTCTGGGTGGGGCACGCGACGGTGCTCGTGCAGATGGACGACAAGCTCATCCTGACCGACCCGCTCCTCGGCAACACGGTCGGGCAGCTCACGCGTCGCCTGCAGGAGCCGGGCATCGATCCGGCGAACCTCCCTCCGCTCGACGCGGTCGTCGTCTCGCACATGCACTTCGACCACCTGTCGCTGGGGTCGCTCGACACGATCGAGCCGAAGGTCCGTCGACTCTTCGTGCCGCAGGGGGGCCTGGTCTACGTGCCCAACTACGCGTTCGACGCGCGCGAGCTGCCGACCTGGCAGTCGTTCGAGGACGGCGGGCTGCGCATCACCGCGGTGCCGGTGAAGCACGTGGGGTTCCGCTACGGCGTCGACGCGGCCTGGATGAAGACGAGCTTCACCGGCTACGTCTTCGAGTACCACGGCCTCACCGTCTACTTCAGCGGGGACACCGCGTACGACCAGGAGCACTTCCGCGAGACGGCGGCCCGCTTCCCGAGCATCGATCTCGCCCTCATCGCCATCGCGCCCATCCACCCGCGGAGCTTCATGGAGGCCACCCACGTCGACCCGGCGCAGGCGGTTCAGGCCTTCCTCGACCTCGGCGCGCGCACGATGGTCCCCATCCACTATGGCACGCTGGTCAACGGCTTCGACGCTCCCGGCGAAGCCCGGGCGACGCTCGTCGAGGTGATGAAGAAGCGCGGCCTCGGGGAGGACCGGGTGAAGATCCTCCCCATCGGCGGCCAGGCCGTGATCGTGGGACGTGCTGGTTCAGTGCATCAGTTGCACGACCATTCGTAGCCGGCATCCCCGACGGCGGGGCGACAGAGGCAGGTCGTGGTGCCGAACGTGCACCCCCCGGCGCCGCCCGTTCCGGCGGTGCAGGACCCTCCGGCCGTGGGCTCCGTGGTCGGGCAGGGCGCGGGAGGCGTCACGCACGTCCACGTGTCCGTGCCCATGGCCCCCGTGCGACGACAGCCGCAGGTGGTGGTGCCGTAGGTGCAGTCGAGGCCGGTGGTCGTGCAGTCTCCCGTCGGCTGGGTCGCCGGGCACGTGCCACACGACCACATCGCCCCGCCCATGCCGACTCCGGCGGCGCAGCTGCAGCTCGTCGTCCCGTACGAGCACGCGCCGAGCGCAGCGCACCCGGCGCCCGCGGCGGTGCACGCTCCCGTCGGCTGCGCCGTCGGGCACGTCGGGCACGTCGTGCACGTCCAGACCGGGTTGGCGCCCCCGCCGCAGTCGCAGACCACGTTGCCGAAGGTGCAGGTTCCGTCACCGGTCATGCAGGCGCTCTGGTTGTTCGGAGGCGTCGACGGGCAGGTCGCCGGGTTTCCGCCGCTGCTGGTGCTGCTGCCGCCGCTGCTGGTGCTGCTACCGCCGCTGCTGGTGCTGCTACCGCCGCTGCTGGTGCTGCTACCGCCGCTGCTGCTGGTGCTGCTACCGCCGCTACTGCTGCTGGTGCTGCTTCCGCCCCCGGGCGAGTCCGTGCTCGCGTCGCCGCCCGTCACGCTCCCGCTCGTGCTCCCGCCGCACCCCGGAGCGAGTATCGCCACCCCGCCGGCCGTCATGGAAACAAGGAAAAGGACCTCGAGTGCTCTCATGGAAAGACCTCCGCAGTTCTCCCGAACCCTCGCAAATCGTAGCGCGCGCGAGAAGTGCGCTGCCGTCTCGGGTCAGTCACGTTGCGGGCGCAGGGTGGAACGAAGAAGGTCCACCCGTCCGCCCTCGGGACGGCCGGAGGAGTCCCATCGAGCCGTGCTGCCGAGGAGCGAAGGGCCGAGGGCGCTGACCTCACCGGCGCCCGAGTCGGACGAAAGGCCCCGCGTGTCCGCCCGATCGGGGGGCGTGTCCTCGC
>JBEKGQ010000141.1:0-11581 GCA_050012715.1 Polyangiaceae bacterium | reverse complement strand
AGCGCGAGATCGGCCTTCTCGGCGACGTCGTCGTCCGCCAGCGCCTCCACGAGGGACGCCACGTCGCCGATGTCCTGAAGGAGCCCCAGCGCGAGGAGCGCCCCGGAGCGCGCGCGGCCGTCCTCGCCGTCGAGCGCGGCGCGGCGCGCGAACGATTGCCCTTGCGGCGACGCCTTCAGCTCGGCGCGCGCGACCTCGAGCAGCGCCGCGTCGTCCGGATCGGCGAGCACGAGGTCGCCGAGGGCCACGATCGCCTCGCGCGCGATGGTCGGCGACGAGTCGCCGGTCGCGTGGGCGAGCGCGCGGACGGCGTCGGGCTCGCGGGAGCCCGCCGCGGCGGCGATGGCGTAGCGGCGGAGCAGCGGGTCCTTCGTGTAGGGCTCGAAGATGCTCCACGGGAGCCTCGCCTCGAGCCGCGCGAGCGAGTCGAGGGCGGCGATCTTGAGGAACGTGTCGCTCGTGACCAGCGCTCCGACGAGCGCCTGCGTCGCCAGATCGCGCGCCTCTTCTCCGGCGAGCGACGCGTTGCCGAGCGCCTCGGCGGCGGCGACGCGCACGTTCGCGTCCTCGTCCGACAGACAGCGCACGAGCGCTGCCGCGCCGCGCGCGTCCGGGACGCCGGCGAGCACCTCGACCGCGAGCTTGCGCGCGTCCGCGTCGAGATCCGGCACCGACGCCACCACGGCCGCCACCGCCTCCGGCCCGACCGCGACGAGCGCCTCGACGGCGGCGTTCCGCAGCCCGATGTTCACCGTCTCCTCGAGCGCCGCGACCAGCGCGGCCACCACCTCGTCGCGCCGGTCGAGCGACGGCGCCACCGCCGCGCCCTCCTTGCGCACGCGCCAGTCGTCGTCCCCCAGCGCGCGGAGGAGCAGCTCCGGCGCGTCGCGGCCCGGGACCTTGGCGATCTGCTGCACGGCCACGCGCCGCGCCTCGGGCTCGGCCTGCTGCAGCAGCCAGCGAACGGCGGCGGAGGCTTCGCTCACGGCAGCGACCCGGGTGGGAGGCTCAGGGGAGGCGCGCCCGGGCCAATCTTGCCGGAGGCGAGGAGCGGATCGGTGAGCTCCCGCAGGCGCGCGGTGTCGAGCACGAAGACGAGCCCCGCCCCGTGGCTGGTCACGCCGGCGATGCCGCGGAGGTCGTCCCCTCCCCCGAGCGACGGGGCCGGGCGGAGCTCGGCCCCGCCCGTACCGAAGACCTCCGTCACGGCATCCGCGATGAGCGCGACGAGCCGGGTCGCCACGTCGACGACGATCCACTTGGTCTTGCGGGTCGCCGGCGCGGCGGGGAGCCCGAAGCGGAGCCGCAGATCGACGACCGGGATGACCTCGCCGCGAAAATCGGCCACCCCGGCGACCGAGCGCGGCGGGTGCGGGAGCGGCACGACGACGAGCGGGTTGGTGATCTCCTTCACGCGGGCGATGTTGACGGCGTACTCGACGTCTCCCACGACGAAGCCGACGAGGTTCTTGGAGGGATCGTGTCGCTGGCGATGGGGCACGCGCTTCCTCCTTCCTTCAGGGCGACTCGAGGATGGGACGGAGCTCGAGCAAGACGAGGGTGGTCCCCGCCCCGTCGGCCGGGCGGCCGATGCCCGCGATGTGGGCCGGCTGCTCGGCCCCGAGGACGGCGGCGGCCTCGATCTCGTCGGCGGCGAGCCGCCAGACCTGCTGCACCTCGTCGACGAGGAGCCCCAGCTGTTCGCCCTTGCCGACGTCCGCCAGCAGGATGCGCGACTTGCGATCGATGGGTGCCTCGGGAAGCCGGAAGCGGCGGCGGAGGTCGATCACCGTGACCAGCTTGCCGCGCACGCTGATGACGCCGAGCATCGTCGCCGGCGCGCGCGGGACCTCCGTGATCGGCGGCGGGCGGAGGATCGCCTCCACGTGCGCGATCTGCACCGCGTACGTCTCCCCGGCGAGCACGAACGCCAGGTACTCGACGCGCCGCCCGGCCTCGCCGGCGCGGCGGACGGCCCGCTTCTCGCCCCGGGCTTTGACGAGCGCCGCCATGGCGTCAGTTCCTCCCCGACTCGGCCGCGGACGCGAGGAAGCGCGTCTCCGCGGGCAGGAGGACCTCCTCGATGAGGGCCGCGACGTCGATGACGAGGGCGACCCGCTGATCGCCGAGCTCGGTCGCGCCCGCGAAGCCGCGGACGCTCTTCAGCGACTTGCCGAGCGGCTTGATGACGATGTCCTGCTGGCCCACGAGCTCGTCGACCACGAACCCCAGGCGGTGGTTGCCGACCTGCGCGATGACCACGAAGGCGCGGCTGCGCTCCCGGGAACGCGGGGGGATTCCGAAGAGGCGCGCCAGGCGGCAGATGGGCAGCGACGCGCCGCGCACGGTGAGCACCTCGCGCGCCTCCACCGTGCGCACCTGCGATTCGTCGAGCGCGATGGCCTCTTCCACGCTCGCGAGCGGCACGGCGAAGAGGCGCGGGCCGATCTCGACGAGGAGCACGTTGATGATCGCCAGCGTGATCGGCAGCGTGATCGTCATCTTGGTGCCGATGCCGACGTCGCTCGTGATGTCGACGATGCCGCCGAGCTTCCCGATGTTCGTCTTCGCGACGTCGAGGCCGACGCCCCGGCCGCTGAGATCGGTGGCGACCTCCTTCGTCGTGAAGCCCGGCATGAACACGAGGGCCAGCACCTCGTGGGGCCGCAGCTCCTTGCCCTCTTCGCGTGTAACCACCCCGCGCCGCACGGCCGCGTCGAGGAGGACCTCCGGGTCCATGCCGCGCCCGTCGTCCTCCACCTCGATGAGGACGTGATTGCCCTTCTGGAAGGCGTTGAGGGCGATGGTCCCCACCGGGGGCTTGCCCACCACGAGCCGGTCGTCGCGCGGCTCGATGCCGTGGTCGATGGCGTTGCGGATCATGTGCATCAAGGGATCGCTGAGCTCCTCGACGATGAGCTTGTCGATCTCCGTCTCCGCGCCGGTGATGACGAGGTTCACGTCCTTGCCGTGCTCGCGGGAGATCTGCCGGACGACCCGCGCGAGCTTGTCGAAGGCCTGGCCGAGCGGGACCATCCGCACCTCGAGGATGCCGCTCTGCATCTGCGCGAGGTGTCGGTCGAAGGTGCGGTTCAGGCGCACGAGCTCGATGGCGAGCTCCCGCGCGTCGGTGGCGCGGTTTCGCACGCGCTCGGTGAGGTTGGCGATGGCGGTCTTCACGATCGCGAGCTCGCCGACGACCGTCATCAGGCGGTCGAGCTTGCGGATGTCGACGCGCACGGTCTGGCTCACCGAGCGGAGCGACAGCTCCTGCGCCATGGGCGACGGCGGGCTCGCGTTCGACGACCCCGCCGGGGGCGCGATCGACGAGACCGCGCGTCGTCCGGTGGGCGACTGGGCCGGCGTGCGCACGCTCCCGGTCTCGCGGGCGAGGGGCGAGAGCGAGCCCCCCACGCGCGTCGGCGGCGCGAACGACTCGTGCGCCGGGGGATCGGGCGGGACGGGCGTCGGCGTCTCGGGCAGGCCGCTCGGCGCCGCGCGGCGGCGCACCTCGTCGATGGTGACGTCGGATCCGGTGATGGAGCTCCGCAGGAGCTCGAGCGAGGCGCGGCTCGCCATGAGGATCTCGAGCTCGATGGTGTCGATGTCCGCGCCCGAGCCGGTCGGCAGGTACGTGATGATCTCGCCGTGCGGCCGCGCCTTGGCCTTCAGGTCGTCGAGCGCGCTGTCGATGGTGGAGAGCGAGAAGCGGACGCGGATGCGATAGAGGCCCTGCCCCTGCGCGATGTTCGTGCGGAGGCGGTGCTCTTCGTACTCGGTCAGCACGCCGAGCAGCCCCGGATCGAGGTCGTACTGCGAGACGACGCCGGCGCCGCCGCCCTGGCGACGCTGCGAGAACTGCCCGAGCGCGACGAGGAGCTGCTCGACCTCGGCCGCCGGATCCGCGGCCCCGCCGCCCTCGGAGGCGAGGATGCGGCCGTAGAGGGCGACCGCCTGGAAGAGGAGGTCGAGCACCGCCGCCGTGAGCTCGATGCGCCCGAGGCGGAGGTCGTCGAGCACGTCCTCCAGCTCGTGCGAGAGGCCGGCCATGCGCGTCGCCCCGAAGAGACCCGAGAGGCCCTTCAGCGTGTGCACCGCGCGGAAGACGTCGTTGATGAGCTCCGCGTCGAGGCGCCCCTTCTTGAGCCCCTCGTCGAGGTGGAGCAGATCGCGCCCGAGCCCGTCGACCAGCTCTTGCGCCTCGCTCAGGAACTCGTCGCGGGCCTTGTCCCCTCCATCGCCGCGACCGCCGCCCTCGACCATGGCCTAGGCACCACCCGAAGGCGGCTCGGCGACCGCGGCGAGGAGGCGGCCGCACGTCTCGCGGAGCTGCTCGGGGGTGAAGGGCTTGGCGAGGTACGAGTCGGCGCCGAGCGCGAGGCCACGCTCGACGTCGAGCTCGGCGCGCAGGGTCGAGATGATGACGAGCGGCGTCGTGCGGTGATGCTCGGACTTGCGGATGAAGCGCACGAGCTCGAGGCCGTTGATGTCGGCCATGTTGATGTCGGTGACGATGAGGGCGTAGGGCCCGCGCGGAAGCAGACGCATGGCATCGAAGCCGCTGTGCGCCTCGACGACCTCGCAGGGCCCGTGGGCGGCGGCGAACTCCGGCGACTCCAGGACGGCGCGCACGAAGGCGCGCGCCGACACGGAATCCTCGACGACCAGAACCCTGCGCATGGCCGGCAAACAAAGGGTACACCGATCAGCAAGGCCCCGGCCGAAATCCGTTACGCTCACACGCACCTCCACCCGGACGCACTCCGCGCGCGGTCTCATCCTCAGCGCGCCGCCCACCCCCACCGCGCGACGATGCCCGATCCCACCCCCACGGCCGCCATCCTCGTCGTCGGCAACGAGATCCTCTCCGGGAAGGTCGAGGAGGCCAACGTCGCCGTGCTCGCGCGCGAGCTCCGGGGGCTCGGCATCTTGCTGCGCCGGGTCGTCGTGGTCATGGATGACGTCGAGACGATCGCGGGCGAGGTCCGGCACCTCTCGGGCACGCACGACTGGCTCTTCACGAGCGGCGGCGTCGGCCCGACGCACGACGACGTGACCATCGAGGCGGTGGCCAAGGCGTTCGGCGTGCGCGTGGTGACGTCGCCCGAGATGGAGGGGATGCTGCGCGGCCACTACGGCGAACGCTGCACGGAGGGGCACCTGCGGATGGCGCTCGTGCCCGAGGGCGCGGCGCTCGAGGTGTCGGCCGAGGTCACCTGGCCAACCATCCGATTGGGGAACACGTGGCTCTTGCCGGGGATCCCGGAGGTGTTCCGGATGAAGCTACCGGTGGTGGTCGCGCGCATCCGCGGCGCCGGAGCGGCGAGCGCCTTCGTCTCGCGCGCCGTGTACACGAAGATGGACGAGGGCGTGCTCAAGCCGCTCCTCGACCGCGTGGTGGCCGCCTTCGCGGACGTCTCGGTGGGCTCGTACCCGAAGTGGGTCGACCCCTCTTACAAGACGAAGGTGACCTTCGACGGCCGCGACGAGGCGCGCGTCCTCGCGGCGCGCGACGCCTTCGTCGCTCTCCTTCCTTCGGGCGAGCCGCAGCGGACGGAGTGAGTGCCGTGCACGAAGGTCGGCGCGCGAACCTGCGCGCCGATCGAGCCGGGCGGACTATGCCGCGTCCTTGCGGAGCTTCTGCTGCAGATCGTCGAGCGTCGCGGCGACCTTCTCGAGCGTCTTGGCGCTCGTCTCGAGGGCCTTCTTGCCCTGCCCGACGCCGAACTCGGCCCACGCGAGGCCGATGTCGAAGAGCGTGTCGACCAGGGTTCCCGCCTCCGTCTTGTCTCCCACCACTTCGGCCTTCGCCTCGGGCACCTTCTCGTTCTCGGTCATGGACAAACCTCCGGCTGTGCGATCCCCGCGGGGGGCCGCTGTTTCCACCACGTTTCCTTCGTGTCTTGCGGTTCGTGAGTGAGCCGCCGCGGGCGATCAGGCCCGCGGAAGGCAGTCTTCGCAGACGAAGCGGCGCGGTCCCGTGCCGGCTTCGCCGATGCCGAGGTTGGCGTGCGCCCCTCGATCGAGCTCCTTCGAGCACTTCGCGCACTTGGTCGGGACGGCCAGGGTCACGTCCTGGAACGCCACGATGCCCTCGAGCGGATCGTGCTCCATCCGCTTCTTGATCTTCTCGCGCTCCTTCTCGAGCGTCTGAGCGGCCTTCTTCAGTCGCTCCTCGACGTTCTCCGTGGCGGCATCCGCCACCGAGACGGCGTCCTCCAGGATCGTCCGTACGAGGTTCGAGACGGGGATGCGCAGGTTCTCCGCGAAGCGCTTCAGCTCGCGCTCGAGGACGGCGGGCACCCGGGTGTGGAGCACCCGCTCCTTCTTCGCGTCCTTGCCGTTCGGGCCCTCGTCCGGGGCGTCGGCATTCGGTGACTCCGCGTTCTGTGTCACGCCGTGATACATACGACGCGGTGTATCACGCGTCAAGGGCGCGGCGGAGGCTTCAGGTCGCGATCACGCCCCGGGTGGACTCGGGGGGCTCGAGTCTCGTCGGACTGTAGCCCGTAGCCCGAAGCCTGTAGCCTCCCCGATCAGCGTGTCATCCGGTCAAGCCGTTGCATCGGGCGACGCCGCCTAGCTACACTTCCCCTGCGCGCCCCCCCTCGGCCGCACCAGGCGTTCCAGTCAGCTTTTCCCGCATCGTTTCGAAAGGCGAACGCAAGCAGACCACCCATGTGGAAGCTGGTCATCGAGGACGACGAAGGGAAGCGGACGCTCGTACCGCTGACGCGCGACCAGTATTCGGTCGGACGGAAGGAGGGGAACACCATCCGCCTGACGGAGCGAAACGTCTCCCGCGAGCATGCGCGTCTCTTCAAGAAGCCCGCAAACGGGGCTCCCGCGCCTCCGGACAAGCCGACGTTCGTGCTCGAGGATCTGACGAGCTACAACGGCGTCTTCGTCAACGGGCTGCGCATCACCCACGCGCAGGATCTGTCCCACGGCGACCTCGTCCAGATCGGAGACTACCGCATCGTCCTGCAGGACGAGATGGTCGCCGACGTCTCGGCGAGCCAGCTCCCGAACGACACGAAGTCGACGCTGCCGCAGGGCGGTCACTCGCGGGCATCGACGCTGATGGACCGGCCGAACCGGCTCGTCATGCTGGCGGGGCCGACGCCGGGGGCCGAGTTCCCGCTCGTCGAGGAGCGGATGACCGTCGGCCGGGCCGAGGACGCGAGCGTCTCGATCAACCACAACTCGGTGTCGCGCCTGCACTGCGAGGTGCATGCCCTGGGGGATGGGCGCTTCGAGATCGTCGACAAGGGCTCGAGCAACGGCGTCCGCGTGAACAGCGCCGAGCTGCGTCGCGGGATCGTCGAGCCGGGCGACGTCATCGAGCTGGGAGACGTGAAGTTCAAGTTCATCGGCGCGGGCCAGATCTTCCGCCCCACCGAGAGCCAGCAGATGGCGGTCCTCAACGATCGCGCGGCGGGCGAGATCGTGCGCGGCAAGCGCGGGGCCACCGCGCTCCCGCTGGCGATCTTCGGCGTGGTCGTCGTGGCGGGGGCGATCGGCGCATGGGTCTACACCCGGCCGCACGCGCCGCCCGCCTCGACGCCGACCACCGCGACGACGGCCCTCGCCCCCGACCAGCAAGCGGTCGCGGACGCGCAGAAGCTGATCGCCTCGGGAGACTTCGAGGGCGCGCACGAGAAGCTCGCGACGATCCCGGAGGGGGCCGCCGCGAGGTCGTCGCCGGACTTCAAGGACGTCGAGAACAAGTGGGCCGATCAGGAGCTCGCGCACGCCGACGCCGAGCCGGACTTCACCCGGAAGCGGGCGCTCTACCAGCGCGTGTCGCAGGAGATGGCGGTCGATCCGGGGCGGCGCAAGGCCGCGGCGGACAAGCTGCAATCGCTCGACGCGGTCGCGGTCATCACGACCGCGACGCCGAGCGCTCTGCCGCTGGCCTCGGGCAAGCCCGACCCCTCCGAGACCGCGATGGCGAAGGTCGACGCCGGGCGGCGGACGGCGATGGCGCCCGATCCCACGACCCCGCCGCCGAGCACGGTGACGACGGCCGCGCCCCCCGCGACGACGACCACCACCGCGACGACGGCGCCGCGCCCGACGGGCGCGTCGGTCGACGACAAGGAGCGCCTCCTCGCCCTGCAGGGGACGCAGGACTCCAAGATGGCGCTCAAGTCGCAGCTCGAGCAGAAGGTCTACAGCGGGCGCGCGAGCGACACGGAGATCAACCTCCTCATCAGCACGTGCAAGGACCTGGGCGACAAGCTGTGCGTCGGCCAGGCGCGACAGATCAAGCTGCAGAAGCAGCAGAACAATCCCTGACCGGCACGGGCGGCGCGTTCAGGGGCACAGGCCGGCCGCGCAGGTGCTGCCGTCGTCGCAGGCTTGCCCGGTGGTGCAGCACGGGTTGCCCGAGAAGCCGCACTGCTCGCACTCGCTCGTCGTCGACCCGGCCGGGATGGCGCAGACCGTGTCCGACTCGGTGCACACCTGCCCCGGACAGCACGGCGCATCGACCGTCCCGCACTCCTCGCAGAACCCGTCTGCTCCCGAGCAGACCTGCTGCTCGCCGCCCTGCGTCGCGCACGTCCCGCCCGGGGCGACGCACGTGGCGTTCGTCGCTTGCGTGTCGCAGCAGCCCCCGGTGCACTGGTCGCCGAGGCAGCACGCCTGGCCGGCGGCGCCGCAGGGCTGGCACGACGTCCCCTGACAGACCGAGGTGCCGCCGGAGCACTCCTCGCCGGTGCCCACACACTGGTTGGTCGTCCCGTCGCAGCAGCCGTCCATGCACGCCGTCCCGCTCGTGCAGCACGACGTGCCCGGGAAGCCGCAGTCCGTCGGGACACCGCCCTCGAGGGTGACGGTGGAGGTCGGACCGCAGGTCGCCGAGGCCGTTCCCTGGATCGACTCGGAGGTGCCGTCGTACGTGCACGTGATCGAGCAACCGGTGCCGGTGGTGGTCGACGAACAGGCGGCGCCGTTGGTCGCCTCCGTCCCGCACAGGCAGATCGTCTCCCCGGACATGGCGACCGTGCAGCAGGCCGACGACCCGGAGGTGCTGCTCCCCGAGCAGCCGAGCGGAACCGCCAGCGCCAGCACGACGCAGGCCGACAGCGTCCACACGTGCCGCATGCTCGTTCGTACGCCAACCATCGCGAGAACCTCCCCTCCCCGGCTCACCGCTCGCTCACGGGACCGGGTCGGGGACGACGCCGTGCGTCTTCGCGGCGTCGCACCCGAGCTCCACGCCCGTCGGCCCGTCCTTCGTCTTCACGATCTTGAACTCGACGCGGCGGTTCTGCTCCCACGCCGCCTCGTTGTGTCCCGGGTCGAGCGGGCAGAACTCGCCGTAGCCCTTGCTGCGCAGGCGCGACTTGTCGGTGCTGCGCGCGATGAGGGCGCGCATGACCGAGTTCACGCGGTCCTGCGTGAGGTGCAGGTTGTACTGGTCGTTGCCGCGCTCGTCGGCGTGACCGGCCACCTCGACGAGGGTGAACTCGGGGTGATGGTTCAGCGTGGTCGCGACGGCGTCGAGGATCTTGTTCGACGCGGGGAGGATCTCCGCCGAGTTGTAGGCGAACTGGATCTTGTCGAGGATGATGATGTTGTTGTCCTGGATGATGACGCTCCCCTTGTCGGGGCAGCCGTCCTCGTCCTCGAAGCCGTTGAAGGTCTCCGGCTCGTTCGGGCACTTGTCGCGCACGTCGGGGATGCCGTCGTGGTCGTTGTCCGGATCGGGGCAGCCGTCCTCGTCCTGGAAGCCGTCCTTGTCCTCCGGGTCGTTCGGACACTGGTCCATCTTGTCCGGGATGCCGTCCTTGTCGTTGTCCGGATCCGGGCAGCCGTCCTCGTCCTCGAAGCCGTCGCGGTCCTCCGGCTCGTCGGGGCACTTGTCCTTCGAGTCGAGGATGCCGTCGCCGTCGCGGTCGCCGTCGCCGCCCTCGGGGCAGCCGTCCTCGTCGTGGTCGCCGTCGCGGTCCTCGGGCACGTTGGGGCAGCGGTCGTCGACGTCGGGGATGCCGTCGTTGTCGTTGTCCGGGTCGGGGCACCCGTCCTCGTCCTTGAAGCCGTCGAAGTCCTCCGGATCGTCCGGGCACTGATCGACGTCGTCCTTGATGCCGTCGCCGTCGCGGTCGCCGATGGACGGCTCGAAGATGAACCCGAGGAAGACGCGCTCGTCGGCCGCCTCGAAGCCGGACGTGTAGCGCGCGCCGCCGCCGAGCATCAGGTACGAGTTCCGCTCGACGAAGAGCTTGATGCCCCCGACCGCCTCGTTCGAGGCCTTGACGTTGCTGGTCGCGTCCCCCGCGAGAAGGTACGTGCCGTACGTCTCCGCCACGAGATCGAGCGGCTCGAGGACGCGCAGCGAGATGCCTCCGCCGTACGTGAGGAGGTCCCCGTCGGCGTACGTCCCGTTGTCCTTCAGCGGCAGCGTCGTCGACGACGTGGGCGTGTGCCCGCGGTAGCCGCCGTTGAGGGCGATGCGGAACTCGCCCTTCGGACCGAAGCGCTTCTCGAGGATGAGCGACGGCCAGTACCAGAAGCCGTCGTCGGCCATCGCGTTCGACGCCGCGTTGCTCAGGCCGTAGCCGGCCTGGAGGCCGAGCGCGACGCCGAAGCCGTGCTCGACGCGCGTGATGCGCCACTTGGCGTGCGCGCCGAGGTAGCCGAAGCCCTGGAAGGCCAGCTTGTCGGGCCCCCACTTGTTCACGTAGGCCGCCTGCTGGTTGCCGTTGGCGTCGTTCTGCTGGACGCCCGACGAGAGGTCGACCGGCAGGTCGACGCCGACCACGAGGACGTTCGCGAGCCCGTAGTTGAACTGGAAGGTGCCCTGGAAGCTGTGCTCGATGAGCGGATCGGTGAAGGGCGTGCGAAGCAGGTTGTGCGCGTAGTCGATGACGAGGCCGAAGCTCACGTCGTTCTTGGCGATGATGTCGCTGCCGTTGATCGAGAAGAGTCCCTTCGAGTCCATGGCCGGCCGGAAGAGGTGCGTGTCGAACCCCTGCCCGTTGGTGCCCGAGGGGATGGCGTTCGGCGTCGACGCCTGGGCCCACGCCTCGCCGGCCGTCGCCGCGAGCACGGACACGACGACCCCGGCGCCGAGCACCGATGCCCGGGCCGTACGTTGGAGGCGATGGCTCATCTTCGTAGGCTCCGTTCGCCGCACCGCTCCCGCCGCCCGATGCGCAGTCCTGCCGACGCAAGGGTAACACAGTGAGCGGGGGCTCTGGCCAATCTGCGAGGGTTCGTGAATCACGAGCCACGCCTCCCGAGGTCGGCTAGCCTCCACGCCGCCGTGGCTTCGAAGCGCGCCGGTGCCCTCCTCCCGCTCGTCCGTCTCGTGGGCGTGCTGTGCGCCGCCCTCGGCCTCTTCTGGACCGGGATCGCGCGGGCCGACGGTCCCTTCGACGGCTCCTGGTCGATGACCGCGGTCAGCGAGAGCTTCACGGTGCAGCAGTGGAGCGCCGCGTGCGGTCCCGCCCCGGTGTCCGGCACGCTCATGGGCGGCGGCACGGTCACCGTCACCGGCGGCGGCGGCGAGCTGCAGATCAGCGGCGGCCGGCGAACGCTGCGGACCGATCAGTGCCTCGACCCGATGCCG
>JBEKGQ010000140.1:0-11598 GCA_050012715.1 Polyangiaceae bacterium | reverse complement strand
CGTCCCCGCCGGAGCCGGTGGGGAGCGTCTGCCCGCCGCACCCGACCACCGCGGCCACCCCGAGCGCGACGACGATCGGCGTCTTCATGCGGCGCACGGTAGCACCGGGTCGCGGTCAGGTCCGCTGGGCCCGGCGCGACATGGTCATGATCGCGCGGAACACGTCGGCCACCGCGTCGGCGTCGACCTTCAGCTCGTCGGCCCACGCGCGCCTCGCGCCCATCACCTCGGCCTCGCGCGTCGAGTCGAGCACCGGCGCCCCGAGCTCGGCCTTGGCCCGCGCGGCGCGCTGGGCGAGCTGCGCGCGCTGGGCGAGGAGCCGCACGATCTCGCGGTCGACCGCGTCGATGTGCTCGCGCGTCTGCTTCAGCTCCGGGCTGCGATCGCCGAGGTCCGGGATGGCGAACCGGCCCGTGCTCTCGGCCGTCGTGCCGTCCACCGTCTCCGCCTTCGCCGCGCCCTCGGCCGCCTGCGCGTCGAGCGCGCGATCGATGGACGACAGCGCGGCCACGAGCTGCTTGCGCGCCTCCGCCGCGAACGGGTTGTCGCGCGCGATGGCCGAGAAGAGGTGCCCCGCGTCGGACCGCACCGTCTCGATGGTGCGCGCGATGGCCTGGAAGCTCGGCGGCGCGAAGGGGACCTCCATCCCGGCCCCCGCGTCGATCATGCCCTTGGCCACGAAGAACGTCAGCGCGTGCGTGTGCGCCATCACGCGGTCGTGCCCCTCCGGCGTCTGCTCCACCACCTCGCAGCCGATGCGCTCGTAGAGCGCGCGCACCGCCGCCGCGGCGCCCGGGTGAGCCGCCGCGGGGCACACCACGACCCGGAGCGGCCGCTCGGCGAGCGCGAGGCTCAGCGGCCCGAAGAGCGGATGCGTCGCCACCCACGGGACGGCCTCGCCGAGCACCTCCGCGAGCGCGGCGGCGGGTCCCACCTTCACGCTGCCCACATCGAGCACCGTGGTGCCCGCCGCGAGGTGCGGCCGGAGGTCGACGAGCGCCGAGCGGATGCGCGGCACCGGCACCGCGACCACCACGAACTTCGCCCCGTGGGCGAGGTCTCGAAGCGAATCCGCGCGATATTCCTGGGGGACGCCCGCCGGGGTGAGCGGGTCGTAGGCCCGGTGGACGACGCCCGCCTCGGCGAGGAGCTGCCCGAGGGCGCGCCCGAAGCGCCCGTAGCCGAGGATGGCGACCTCCGTCACTGGACCTGGGGCCCACTCTACCAAGGGAGAGCCCCCGAAGGCCGCGGAAGGAGACTGGTGCGCGCGCGGCCGAGCCGTGTTCTCATCGGCGACGATGGGAGGGTCGCAGTCACGCCCGGGGCCGGCGCACCTGGAGGCACGCCGCCTGCGTGCGATCGAAATGGTCGCGCAGGGAGCGTCGCAGGCCGAGGTGGCCCGCCAGCTCTCGGTGTCGCGCGAAGCCGTGCGGCAGTGGGTGCACGCGTACCGCGGCGGCGGGGCGCCGGCGCTCGCGTCGCGTCCGCGGCGCAAGCGCGGGCGGGTGCCGCTGCCCGACGTGGCGCAGGCCATCGAGCGCGGCCGCGTCACGGCGGCGACGCTGACGACGCCGCACGTCCGCGGGATCATCGAGCAGGCGCACGGCGTCGCCTACAGCATGTCGAGCGTGCGGGCCATCCTGCGGCGGCTCGGGTACACGTACTCGCGCGACGAGGGGTGGCGCTCGGCGACGGCGGCGACGGCCGACGGGGACGCGAGCGTGGCGCGGGGCCTCACCGGCTGACGTATCCTTCCGGGCGCGGTGCTTCCTCGTCTGCGCGCGCCCATCCTCGCGTCGGCCGCCTCGGCCGCCTCCGCCCTCGTCGCCGCGCTCGCGGCGTGCGGGCCCCCGGCGGTGAGCCTCGCTCCGTCCGCGCCCCTCGCCCCGACGTGCCCGCTGGAGGGGTGCGACGGCGCGCGGGCGGCTCGCATCGCGTCGGAGCACGCGCCCGGGGTGTGCCCGAGCGCCGGGGAGGCGCCGTGCGCCGGGAGCCCGCCCGCCGAGTGCGCCGCGCGCGCGATGGCGGCCTGGGGGGACGCGCAGGACGACCGCGAGGTGGGGTGCGTGGGTCGCATGCTGACCGAGGCGTGCACGCTGGGCGACGCGGCGGCCTGCGGGAACGCCGGGCGGATGTGGCTCGACGGGCGCGGCGTCGGCCCCGACGTCGAGCGCGGCATCGCGATGGTGGAGCGAGCCTGCGAGGGGGGCATGCCGCTCGCCTGCCTCGCCGGCATGCGCTGGCTCTCCGAGGACCGGCACGAGCAGTCGCTCCCCGAGGGCGCCTCCCTCCACCGGCGGCTCGACGACGAGCACTCGTGCCTCACCGGGTCGGCCCAGCACTGCATGCAGATGGGCCTCGATCTCTACGCGGGCCGCGCCCCGTACCCGAAGGACTTCGCGCGCGCCGCCGTGGAGTACCAGCGCGGGTGCGACCTCGGCAACGGCCTCGCCTGCAGCAACCTCGGCGACGCCTACGAGTACGGCACCGGCGTCCCGCGGGACCTCGCGCGCGCGGCGACCCTCTACGAGCGCGCCTGCCACACCGGCATGGCCCTCGGCTGCTCCAACCTGGGGCACCTCCTCGAGCACGGCGAGGGCGTCGGGCGCGACGTGCCCCGGGCGCGGGTCCTCTATCGCGACGCCTGCGCCGCGGGGGACGTCTACGGGTGCCTCCACGTCGCGCTGCTCGCCGCCGAGGAGGCGGGCGCCCCGCGCGATCCCCGCGGGTCGGTCGCGCACTGGCAGCGCGCCTGCGACGCGCGCGACGCGAGGGCGTGCGCCTTCGTGGGTCTGCTCTTCGAGGACGGCCCCGACGGCTTCGCGCGCGACGAGCCGCGCAGCCTGAAGGCGATGTCCCGCGCGTGCGACCTCGGCTACCGCGACGGGTGCGCCTGGCTCCGCTACCACTGAGCGCGCTAGTAGCGGGGGACTCGGTAGGGGGGTGGCCGCGTGAGGACGACCGGCCCCGTCGTCGCGCTCGCCAGCGGCATGACGGTCGGCGCGGGGACCATCGGCGGGCCGGTCACCGCCTCGGAGTCCGCCGGGGCCGGGCTGGCCTTCGGGAAGTAGATGCGCGCGATCCCCCCCGCCGCGGCCTTCATTTGTTTCCCCGCCGAGAGCCACGGCGAGGGCTTCGGCCACCCGGTCCGGGGCTCCGCGCGCGGGGGCTGCGTCGAGAGGTCCCACGCGATGGCCGGGCCCGCACCCAGCGCCAGCGCCGCGGTCGCGGCCACGACGACGCGCGTCAACTGGGCTCGGGGCGTCGGACCTCGAGGGATCGGCTCAGGGCGCTTCGGCGGCATCGGCGGCCTCCTCGGAACGCGCCCGCAGGGCGCGGGCTTCCCGCTCGTCGTACGCGTGACGCAGGCCGACGATCTCCACGGCAACGCGGAAGTGCATCCCCGCCTCCTCGCCGGCGATACCGACGGTGTGACTGAGACGTACGACTGAGACGTGACGAATCCCGCCGGGAGGCACATCCATGCGGACATGCGCCTCCGCGCATTGTTCCTCCTCGCTCTCGGCGGGGCCCTCGCGGGCTGCTCCCGCTCCACGTCGCCCGCCGCCGAATCGGCCGACGCGGGGGACGACGGCGGCGACGGAGGCCTCAGCCTCGCCGCGACCCGCCCCGCCTACACGCCGGTGGCGCCCCTCCTCATCGGCACCGGCGGTCAGGGCTACGGCGCCGGCAGCGCCTTCCCGGGGGCCGCGGCCGTCCAGGGCCTCGCCAAGGTCGGGCCCGACACGACGGGACCGTGGGGCAACGTCGAGTTCCTGCACTGCTCCGGCTACTGGTACGGCGACGGCACGATCCAGGGCTTCTCCCACATGCATCTGCACGGCACCGGGGTGCCCGACTACGGCGTCCTCGGCATCATGCCGGTGCCCTCGTTCGACGCGTCGCAGACGACGATGACCGGCTACCAGTCGAGCTTCGACAAGTCGACCGAGTCCGCGACGCCGGGCAAGTACGCCGTGACGCTCACCAACGGCGGCATCCTCGTCGAGTCCACCGTCACGCCCCACGCCGCGCACCACCGCTTCACGTACGGCAGCGGCGCGACGACGGCGCACGTCGTCCTCGACCTGGACCACCACCTGACGGAGGGCACCGTCGCCGACGAGACGGTCGTCCTCGATCCGGTCGCCTACACCGTCACCGGCTCGCTCCGCAGCCTCGGCGGCCTGTCGGGCGGCTTCGGCGGCACGATGATCTACTTCGTCGCGAAGCCCGAGCATGCGTGGTCGAACGCCGCGGTCTGGAGCATGGGCGCGGCTCCGGCGTCCGGCGTCGCCGCCTCGGGCACCGGCGTGGGCGTCGACCTCGACTTCGACCTCGGCGCGAACCCCGGGCCGGTGGAGCTGCAGGTGGGCCTCTCGCTCACGTCGACCGCCGAGGCCGCGGCGAACCTCGCGGCGGAGATGCCGTCGTTCGCGTTCGACAGCGAGGCGGCGGCGACGGCGGCGGGATGGCAGTCCGCGACCTCGGTGGTGACCACCCAGGGCGGCACGACCGAGCAGCAGGCCATGATGCAGGCCGCGATGTACCACCTGTTTCTCATGCCGACGGTGCAGAGCGACGTCGACGGGAGCTACGTGGGCCTCGACGGCAAGGTCGCGACCGCCACCGGCTGGCACTACGTGTCGGACCTCTCCGAGTGGGACACGTACCGCACGCTCGCCCCGCTCTACGACCTCGTGGCCCCCGCCCGCTCCACCGACACGGTGCAGTCGCTCATCGCGATGGCCGACGCTTCGGGCTCCTTCCCCAAGTGGCCGCTCGGCGACGGCGAGTCGGGGACGATGATCGGCGCGAGCGCCGAGGTGATCATCGCCGACGCCTACGTGAAGGGCGTGCCCGGCTTCGACGCCGAGGCGGCCTACGAGATGATGAGCGCGGCCGCTCTGAGCACGACGAGCCCACCCGGCGGCCGGGGTGGCATGACGAACGTCGTCCCGTACATGCAGCTCGGCTACGTGCCGGCGAGCGTCGGGGGCTCGGTCTCGTGGACCATCGAGTACGGGCAGGACGACTACGCCCTCGCGCAGATGGCGACGGGCCTCGGCCACACCGCCGACGCGACCACGCTGCAGAACCGTCTCCACGGGTGGCAGAAGCTCTTCGATCCGATGACCGGCTACCTGTGGTCGAAGAACGCCGACGGCTCCTGGGCCACGACCCACGGCGATCCGACGGTGATGACCGGCGACTTCGTCGAGGCCAACGCAGGGCAGAGCCTCTTCGGTCCCTGGTACGACATCGACGGTCTCGCCACGGTGCTCGGCGGCAAAGAGCAGCTCGTCGCGACCCTGGAGACGTACTTCGAGAACGCGGTCGGCGACTACGACTCGATCGACTGGAGCGAGCCGCTCTCGGTCGGCGCGTACCGCAAGTACTACTGGGGCGGCAACGAGCCGTCGATCCACCAGCCGTACATCTTCGCCCTGGCCGGCCGCCCGGATCTCACGCAGAAGTGGCTCCCCTGGATCGAGAGCGAGGTCTACACCGCGGGCCCCGACGGCATCCCGGGCAACGACGACGCGGGGACGATGTCGGCGTGGCTCGTCTTCAGCATGGTGGGCTTCTATCCCGTGCCGGGGACCGATCAGTACGTCATCGGCGCGCCGGCCTTCACCGGCGCGACGATCGCCGTGGCGGGCGGAACGTTCACGATGAGCGCCCCCGGCGCGGCGCCCGGGAACACCTACGTGGCCGGGGTGACGCTGAACGGCGCGCCGCTGACGACCCCGGTCATTCATCAGTCGGACCTCGAGGCCGGCGGGACGCTGGTCTTCCAGATGAGCGCCACGCCGACGACCTGGGGGCAGGGGAGCTGACCCGGCCGTACCTCGGCCGGGGACGGGGCCCGGCAGACACGGTAGCTTCGGGCTGTCGTGGATCGCGAAGACGTCGTCTCGACCCGCTGCCGCGAGATCGGCCTCGACGCCGGGACCACCCTGCACCCCGATGCGACGATCCGCCTGCCGGTCGGGCACATCCCGCCCGGCGCGCGCACGCTCGCGAGCGCGAAGCTGCCCGTCATGTCGACGCGCGAGCTCCCGAGCATCTCGGTGGAGCTCCACGGAAGCCTCGCCGGCGAAGGCCCCGAGCCCGCCCCGACCAGCGGGAGCACGCGCGACCTGGAGGTGATCCGCACGCTGGGCGAGGGCGGCATGGGCCGCGTCTTCCTCGCGAGGCAGCACTCGCTCGACCGCGAGGTCGCGGTGAAGACGGTCCGCGACGAGGCGAGCGACCGCGAGCGCCAGGCGCTCCTCGCGGAGGGCGCGATCACCGGGCACCTCGAGCACCCCGGCGTCATCCCCGTGCACGCGCTCGGCGTCGATCCGACGGGGCGGCCGGTCCTCGTGATGAAGCGCGTCGAGGGCGCCACCTGGTACGATCTCCTCGCGAACCCGCGCCACGCGGCGTGGCGCGACGCCGGGACGGACGCGGGCGACCGGCTCGTGCGTCACCTCGAGATCCTCATGCAGGTGTGCAACGCGACGTCGTTCGCGCACAGCCGCGGCATCATCCATCGCGACATCAAGCCGGAGAATGTCCTCATCGGGCCCTACGGCGAGGTCTACCTCGCCGACTGGGGGCTCGCGTTCCGGCTCGAGGGCGCGGAGGCGGTCGTGCCGCTCTGCGGGACGCCGTCGTACATGGCCCCCGAGATGGTCGAGGGCGGCCGCATCGACGAGCGCACCGACGTCTACCTCCTCGGCGCGACGCTCCATCACGTGCTCACCGGGCACGCGCGCCACGCGGCGACCACCTTCCGGGCCGCGCTCTTCTCGGCCGCGGAGTCCGCGCCGTTCGCGTATCCCGCGTCGGTGCCGGCGCCGCTCGCCGAGCTCGCGAACGCGGCCACGTCGCGCGACCGGGAGCAGCGCCCCCCCAGCGCGGCGGAGGTGCGGCAGGCCGTCGCGGGGTACCTGCGCAACCGGAGCTCCATCGCGCTCGCCGCGTCGGCGGTGGAGCGCCTCGCGAAGCTCGAGGCGATCGCCGGCCGGAGCGACGCGTTCACGAGCGAGGGCCGCCAGCGCGACGTCGAGGTGCTGGCGGCCGAGGTGCGCTTCGGCCTCGAGCAGGCCCTGAAGGAGTGGCCCGGCAACGAGGCCGCGAAGGAGGCCTCGGCGACGCTCGAGGCGCTGCTGGCGACGCGGCGCGCCCGCGCGGCCGAGCTGGAGCGGCAGGCGCGGGACCTCGATCCGAGCACGGCGAGGCGACCGCGCGCGACGGCGTTCGCCGCGCTCGCCGCGGTGGGCGTCGGGCTCTCGGTGTCGGCGTTCGTGGGCGGGGGCGAGATCACGACGCGGGCCCTCTTCGAGGAGTCGCTCGCGCCGATCGCCATCCTGGCCCTGACGACCCTCGCGCTGCGGCGGACGCTGCTCGCCACGACGCTCAACCGGCGCGGCGTCCTGGCGACGCTGGGCAACGTCGCGATGGTCTCGGTCCACCGGGCGCTCGCTCTGCTCGCCGGCATCGGCCCGGCGCACACGCTGATCGGCGACCAGGTGCTGCTCGCGACCGGGTGCTTCATGGCGGCGGTCTACCTCTTCCGGTGGGTGACGTGGGCGAGTGTGATCCTCCTCGCCGGCGCGGCGTGGGCGGCCGCGTCTCCTTCCGACGCGATGCGCGCCTTCTCGGCCGCCACGGGGGCGGCGCTCCTCGTCGTGGCGTACTTCACGTGGAAGACAGGTCTCCGCCGATAGCGTCGGCTTCGGGTACGCTGGGCGGGATTGACCACCTCCAACGAACGCCGCAAGCACCCTCGCCTCGCGTCCAGCGCCCGCATCGTCTGGTGCGTCGTCGGCTCGCCCGACGTCCAGGTCGATCGCCTCCGTGACGTCGCCGCCGGCGGCGCCTGGATCGCCACCGAGTCCATCTCGAAGGTCGGCGACGAGCTCCGGTTCGACCTCCTCGACGACGACGGCGAGAAGTTCGCCTCCGGCCTCGCCCGGATCACCTGGGTCGACCCGGCGCGCGGCATGGGCGTCGCGTTCGTGGCCATCGGCGTCGACGAGGAGCTCATCGCGACGCTCGCGACGACGTCCGGCGAGAAGCCGGCGGAGAAGGCTCCCCGCGTCCGGCAGCGCCCGCCGCCGCTGCCGGTCCCGCCGCCGCTCCCCGAGGAGCCCGTGGCGCGCGTCTCGGACGCCCCGGGCGAGCCGGACGAGGTGGCCCCGCAGGTGGAGCCGCTCGCCGTGCGCCGCACCGGCATCATCATCGGCATCGACCTCGGCACGACGAACACGTGCGCCGCTCACGTGGTCGACGGGCGCCCGGTCATCATCCCGGGGAGGACCGGCACGAGCACGATCCCGTCGATGATCACCTTCGATCCCGACGGGACGTCCTACGTGGGGCAGCGCGCCGCCGACCGGCAGATCCTCTACCCGCTCCGCACCATCTACGGGTCGAAGCGCCTCATCGGCCGCACGTATCGCGCCGAGCTCGCGGCGGAGCTGCAGAAGCACTTCGCCTATCCGCTCGCCGAGGCCGAGGGCCAGCGCTTCGGAGCGCGCATCGACGGGAACGTCATCAGCATGGACGCCATCGCGGCCCGCGTGCTCGAGGAGGTGCGCAGCACGGCCGAGGAGCACCTGAAGACGAAGGTCGAGGCCGCCGTCATCACCGTCCCCGCCTACTTCAGCGACGTGCAGCGGGAGGCGGTGCGGCGGGCCGCGCGCGACGCGAAGCTCGTCGTGCACCGCATCGTGAACGAGCCGACGGCGGCCGCGGTGGCCTACGGGCACAAGGAGGGGCAGCAGCGCGCCCGCGTGGCGGTGTGGGACTTCGGCGGCGGCACGTTCGACTTCTCGCTGGTCGACGTGACCGACGGGCAGCTCGAGGTGCTGGCCACCGGGGGCGACAACTTCGTCGGCGGCTCGGACTTCGACGATCTCCTGGCCTCGCACGTGCTCACCGAGTTCCAGCGGGCGGAGAAGGTCGACTTCGACCCGGACCCGCAGCAGATCGCGCGGCTGCGCGAGGCAGCCGAGATCGCCAAGCGGGCCCTCTCGGCGCAGACCGAGTGCGTCGTCGAGCTGCCGGAGCTGACGCGCGATCCCATGCGGAACCTGCGGGTCGAGGTGACGCGCGACCAGCTCGACGCCCTGGCCAAGCCGCTCATCGAGCGCACCATCGCCATCGCGATGGAGGTCATGGGCTCGGTCGCGATGACCCCGAAGGACGTCGACGACGTGCTCCTCGTGGGCGGGACGACGCGCATCCCGGCGGTGCAGCGCGCGGTGCAGGACCTCTTCGGACGGCGCCCGAGCAAGCGGATCAACCCGGACGAAGCGGTGGCCCACGGCGCGGCGCTCCTCGCCGACGAGATCGGCTCGACGGAAGCCGCGACGCTGCTCGACATCCTCCCGATGAGCGTCGGTCACGGGGCCCCGGGCCTCCGGTTCGTGCCCATCGTGAGCCGCTACACCCGGCTCCCCGCCCAGCGCGAGGTGAGGCTCCCGGCGGACATCCTCGGCTCGGTGACGATGCACCTCTTCCAGGGCGAGATGCAGGACGTCAGCCGCAACGAGTACCTCACCTCGGCGACGGTGGAGGACCCGTCGCTGCGAGACGGCGGGCGCGTCGCCCTGCGCCTCGCCTTCGACGAGCACTGCGTCATGTCCGTCGACGCGCGCAACGCCCGCACCGGGCGCGCGCTGCCGGTGAAGCTCGATCGCTCGCGCCCGGTCGAGGAGATCCTCCGCGAGCTCGGGAAGTACTCGGGCCCCGAGGTCGAGACGTGGAAGCTCCCCGAGTCCCGCATCGGCAAGGTGCTCGGCAAGCTGTTCAAGCTCTTCGGGCGGTAGCGGAGGGGCGCGCTTCAGCGCGGGCGAGTCTTCCGCTTCAGCGTATTTCTGCCGACGCCGAGGGTCTGCGCGGCGCGAGTCTGGTTGCCCTTCGCGGCGCGCAGGGTCGCCTCGACGTAGAGGCGCTCGACCTCGTCGAGCGGGAGGCCGAGGGGCAAGACGACGCTGCCGTCGGGGGCGGTGCGGGTGGGCTTCGCGCTCGCGGAGAGCGCGAGGAGCTCGGGGTCGATGGTCTCGCCGGGGGCCATGACGACCGCGCGCTCGATGGCGTGCTCCAGCTCGCGCACGTTCCCGGGCCACCCGTAGCGAGCGAGGGCGTCGTCGGCGGCGGGGAGGATGCGCATCGGGCTACGGCCGTGGCGGCGGCCGTAGATCTCGGTGAAGTGCCTCGCGAGCGAGAGGATCTCCTCGCGCCCGCGGTCGCGGAGTGGCGGGAGCACGATCTCGACGACGCGCACGCGATAGAAGAGGTCCTGGCGGAACTCGTCGCGCGCGACGAGAGCGTCGAGGTCGCGGTGGGTGGCGGCGAGGATGCGCACGTCCGCCACGAGCGTCTCGCGCCCTCCGACACGCTCGAACGCGCGCTCCTGGAGGAAGCGCAGGAGCTTCGATTGGGCCGCTGGCGGGAGATCGCCGATCTCGTCGAGGAGCAGCGTGCCGCCCTCGGCCTGCTCGACCTTGCCGCGGACGCGGCGGTCGGCCCCGGTGAAGGCCCCGCGCTCGTGGCCGAAGAGCTCACTCTCGACGAGCGCGCTCGGGAGCGTCGTGCAGTCGAGGACGGCGAGCGGCCGTTCCTTGCGCTTCGAGTTGACGTGGATGGCGCGGGCGAAGAGGCCCTTGCCGACGCCGGTCTCCCCGCGGAGGAGCACCGTGGCGTCGGTCATCGAGGCGCGCAGGATCTGCTCGTACACGCGGCGCATGGCCGGAGAGGCGCCCACGATGTGGTTGAACGGCCCGCGCAAGGGGACGCCGCGCGCCGCGTCGGGCGACGGGCGCAGCGTGGTGCTCTCGAAGGCCTGCGCCACCTGCGACGCGAGCGTCCCGAGGAACGCCTCGTCCTCCGCGGTGAAGGCGCCGCCCTTCTTGTTGAGCACCTGCACGACGCCGCGGATCGCCTTGCGCTTGTCGGTGATCGGCGCGGCGAGGACGTTGCGCGTCAGGTAGCCGGTGGCCCGGTCGATCCCGGCGAAGTGCCGCTCGTCGTGCGCGACATCGCGCACGTTGACGAGCTCACCGCGGTCGGCCACGTAGCCGGCGATCCCCTTGCCGATGGGCAGCCGGATCTCCGGCATCTCCGGCAGGTTGGCGACGCGCGACCGCAGCTCGCCGGTCGCCTCGTCGACGAGGTAGATCGTCGCGCGCTCGGCGCGGAGGGCGCTCGCGATCCGGTGCCCGAGCATCTCGAGCAGGGCGTCGAGCTCGACCTCGCGCGCGAGCATCGCTCCCACGTCGAGGAGCAGCGACAGCTTGTGATCGCGCTCGACCAAGCGAGCATGCAACATATCACGCCGCGATCGAGGCGGGCCGACCGAGCTCGATGGTCATCCCTTCGCGGGCCGCCACCACGTCGTCGAACACGCCGCGGGCTCGCGCCTCGACCGCGTCGACCTCGGCGTCGGTCCGGGCCGGGTCATGGTGGAAGAGAACGAGCTTGCGGACCCCGGCCGCCTTCGCGAGCGCCGCGCCGGCCTCGTACGTCGAGTGCCCCCAGCCGACCTTCGCGCCGTACTCCTCGGGGAGGTACTGCGCGTCGTAGACGAGGACGTCGGCGCCG